>DAEF01000208.1 GCA_002495225.1 Methanoregulaceae archaeon UBA288
TCCGAGCTGGAAGATCCGGCGATAGACCAGGACCAGGAAGACCGCGTCCCACGGCGGCGGCCGTGGCCGCCGCCCGGGACGCTGGAGAACCGGCGGGCGTCCGTGGAGCCGGGTGTGGCGAAGGATCTGATAGACCCGTTCGCGGCTGATGCCATGTCGTGCGGCGATGGACGAGACATCCTCGCCACGATGGTAGGAGGAGACGATCTCCCCGGGGTCATCGGCCGCTAACTTCTGCATACACCCGGTCTCATCGGGTGTCAAGTAATTATGAGATCCTACAGGGTACGCACCATGCACGCAGTCCGCCCCGCGCGGGGAAGCGGGCGCGAGGGGCTCGATCCGGTAGACAGACGCGGCGATCCGCGACCGGTTTACTCGACCCGCATGCCGGGGAGACGGCGGCGGAGGCAGGGCACCCGTTCGCGCCTGGCGAGTCGCCGGTTCGCAGTCGCCATGAGACGGTTGTTTCGAACCGTCCGGGATCGCGCCCTCCGGGTTCGCCCGGGGATCGGTTCGAATCTCACCGCTCCGATCCGGGGACGGTTCTGTCGCGGACGTCCCCGGCGGAACGCAGGGAGACACGAACCGGCAGGTATTTGGGAGACAGCCCAATTCTCTTTATGAAAGTTATTTCGAGAATTGTCATTGCGGGACTTATCGCCCTCCTGATCCTGTTCCCCGCTGCGGCCGATACGGTCGAGCGGCACCTCGCCGACGATGGAGCGACCGATCCCGCACCCCGGTCCGGTGCGCAGGGCACGGCGATCGCCGGCATATCGACAGCACCGCCTGCTGCACTTTCGGGGGTGCAGGAGGCGGCACCCCGCACCCCTGCACGGGCATGGGGAAAGCGGTATGCCGTTGGTGACCCGGGGACGTTCCTCCGGTCCCGATCTGCCACGGGCACCGAACCGGCCGGGACGGGAACCCGGCAGGGTGCAGCACCCGTCCTGGAGCCCGAAAGCGAGACTGGCGGAGATGCTCCCCGTGCGGGCGGATCGTTCGTTGGGTGGGCTCCTGCCACGCCGCCGCGCCAGGAGAGCTATCAGGCGCAGACGAGAACCTCGCTCAGCTCGACTCACGCCCAGCAGACTCCCGGTTCGCACGTCACCCTGACGGTGTTTGTCGAGAGGTTCGACGACGCCACGAACACATGGACTCCCGCCGCGAACGCCGATGTGAAGCTCCTGCAATCGCGCATCGCCGAGAAGCAGCCCGAACTCACGGGGGGCTGGACCGTCCTGGGCGATTTCAGGACGGACGCCGGCGGCAGGATCGTGAGCCAGGCGCTGGTGAGCGCGATCGGGTACAACGGTTTCAAGGCGTGGGAGACGGGTTCGTCCGGGGACGAAACGCTAGGGGCGTCGATGAGCCCGGCCGTGTGGGTGCGGACCAGGCATTCCACCCACTGGTTCGACCAGCCCTACCAGCCGTACGACGAGGCGCGGATGGTTTTGATGATCGGCTGGGCCCAGAGGGTCGGGGGGAAGATCCTGGACGAGACGAACGCCCCGGTGCCGAACCAGAAGGTCGAGGTGTTTGTCTGGGAGACCAAAGAGGTCGTGGGCACCGCGACGACCGACCGGTATGGCGTCTTCCAATGGGGGAAGGATTATTTCTTTACGGACAAGCGACCGCCGCAGATGGGCGTCCGGTACGCTGGTGATTTCGACTACCAGGGTTTGCCGGACTGGCGATGTTACGTGGAGACGGTGTACCCCGATCCGCCGTCGTGAACGCCCGGGCGGCGATGGGGGATCGGTTCCGGCCCTCCCGGTCTATTTTTGTGGCGGGGCCGCGATCGATCAACCCCCGGCACACGCGCGGGGAGCCGGTCGAGCCGCGTCCGGAACGCATAACGGGTACGGCATCGACCATTAGCATGATTCGAGATGGACGAGACGCGTTTTGCCGAGTTCGTCGCGTTCGCCCGGGGCCTGAAGGGCGACGAGAAGAGCGAGGCGCAGACGTTTCTGACGCGTCTCTTCCAGGCGTTCGGCCACGCGGGGGTGCAGGAGGCGGGGGCGACCTTCGAGCACCGGATCCGGGTCGAGAGCAGCACGACGTTCGCGGACCTGCTCTGGCCCGGCCGGGTGCTGATCGAGATGAAGAGCCGGGGGGTGAAGCTCGACCGGGCCGTGGCGCAGGCGAAGGCGTACTGGGACAACGCGTACCGGGACCGGACGGAGTTCGTGGTGCTCTGCAACTTCGACGAGTTCGTGGTGTACAACTGGAACCTGCAGCGGGAGCCGCTGGACACGGTGACGCTCGAGCAGCTGCCCGAGATGTGGCGGTCGCTCGCGTTCCTGGCGCCGGGGAGGGTGGAGCCGATCTTCGGGAACAACCTGGTGGCGCTGACGAAGGAGGCGGCGGACCGGGTGGCGGACCTGTACGGGCACCTGGTGGAGCGGGGGGTGGAGCGGGCGACGGCGCAGCGGTTCGTGCTGCAGTGCCTGGTCTGCCTCTTCGCGGAGGACACGGGGGCTCTTTGCCGACCGGTACACGTTCCTGTCCCTGGTCCAGGACTGCCGGAAGGGGCAGTCGAGCTACGACCTGTTTCCCCTGCTCTTCGGGCAGATGAACTCGCGCGAGCCGGCGCGGGGCGGGCGGTTCGTGGGGGTGCCGTACTTCGACGGGGGGATCTTCGCGACGATCGAGCGGATCGACCTGGATGCGGAGGAGCTGGCCCTGCTGGAGACGGCGGCGCTGTCGAACTGGTCGAAGGTGCAGCCGTCGATCTTCGGGAATATCTTCGAGGACTCGCTGGACGCGGGGTTCCGGCACGCGAGCGGGGCGCACTATACGGCCGAGTCGGACATCATGCGGATCGTGGAGCCGACCGTGCTGCGGCCCTGGCGAGAAAGGATCGCGGGGGCGCGGACGCTGGGGGAGCTGGAGCGGATCGGCGAGGAACTGGGTACGTTCCGCGTGCTCGACCCGGCCTGCGGGTCGGGGAACTTCCTGTACGTGGCCTTCCGCGAGATGAAAGAGCTGGAGCTCGACCTCTTCCGGACGATGCTCGAGCGGTACCCATCGGTGCGGATCGACCGGGTGCGCCCGAGGGTGACGGCCCGGCAGTTCTATGGGATCGATACGAACCCGCTCGGCGTGGAGATGGCGAAGGTCACGCTCTCGATGGCCAAGAAGCTCGCGGCGGACGAGTTCAACGCGTTCACGCGGCAGCACCGGTTCCTGGACGACGCGGAGTCGCCCCTGCCGTTCGACAATTTGGACGACAACATCGTGGTGGCGGACGCGCTCTTCTCGGACTGGCCGGAGGCGGACGCGATCGTCGGGAACCCGCCGTACCAGTCGAGGAACAAGATGCAGACCGAATTCGGTCGCGCATATGTTCAGAAGATGCGCGACGCCTACCCGGATGTTCCTGGCTATGCAGACTACTGCGTCTACTGGTTCCGGCGAGCGCACGACGCGCTCGAAGACGGCGGGCGGGCCGGGCTCGTCGGGACGAACACGATCCGGCAGAACCAGTCGCGGGAGGGCGGGCTCGACTACATCGTACAGAACGGCGGGACGATCGTGGAAGCCGTCGGGACGATGCCATGGTCCGGCACAGCAGCGGTCCACGTCTCACTCGTGAACTGGGTCAAGGGAACGCCTCCGCCGGGGCAATACAACCTCGCCATTCAGAAAGGAGATGACAAAAGTGGTCCATGGGACGAATATCATCTCTCATCAATTCCATCATCGCTATCGCCTTCGGTCGATGTTACGGGAGCTGTAACGCTCCAAGCCAATAAGACTCCAAAACGCTGTTTCCAGGGACAGACACATGGGCATACCGGTTTTTTACTCAGTCCGCTGGATCGGAAAGAACTGCTTGACATGGAGCCAGCAGCGGCCGAGGTGACCTATCCCTTCCTCACTGGAGAGGACATGCTTGGCGAGGTCGACTCCCGACCAAGCCGGTATGTGATCGACTTTCAGCCACGAGACTTATTCGAGGCGAAAGCGTACAGGCGCACATTTGCGATTGTGGAGAGCAATGTCCTGCCAACCCGCAAGAAAGACTTCGAAAAAGAGCAGAAGCAAAACGCAGAACTACTGGCAAAAGATCCCAATGCGAAACCCGATCGCCACTACGAGGATTACTACAATCACTGGTGGCTCCTGCTGTACGGTCGCGCGGAATTGATCACACGTATTGGTTCAACTCCCCGCTACGTTGGATGTAGTCGAGTCACCAAACGCCCCATATTCGAGCTCATCGATTCCGCTATCAGGCCGAATAGTCAGATCGTTGTTTTTCCATTTGCTGACGATTACTCGTTCGGCATCCTTCAGAGCAGTCACCATTGGGCATGGTTCACCCAACGCTGCTTGACGCTCAAGGGCGATTATCGGTACACTCCCACGAGCGTCTTCAACTCCTTCCCCTGGCCCCAGTGGGGCGCCGTCACGGCCGACGAGGAGGAGGCGTCGGCCCGCTCGAGGCGCTCGCCCGTGGACGTCGCCCTGGCCGTGGCGGAGGCGGCGCGCGAGCTCCGCCGCGTCCGGGCCGAGATCCCGGGCCGCACACCCGATGTCGCTCCGCGAGCTCTACCGCACGCTCGAGCTCCCCGGCGCGAACCGGCTCCGCGACGCCCACGCCGCGCTCGATCGGGCCGTGGGCGAGGCGTACGCGTGGGGACTGCCCCCGGCGCTCCGCGAACTCGAGCCCCTCGCGCTCCTGCTCGCGCTCAACCAGCGCTGCGCCGCGGCGGAACGGGAGGGGCGGGCGATCGCCGGGCCGGGCCTCCCCCCGTTCTGCGAGGGCGACGGCCGGTTCTTCTCGGACGACTGTTTGCGGATGCCGGCCGGGGCGGACGGCACCCCTGTCGAAAGGGGGAAGTTTGCGGCCGAGATGGAGTGCGTCGGCCACACCGACCTGACCGTCGATGACTACCTGGACCACCTCGAACGGCTCGAGGAGGGCGCCGCGCACAACCGCGAGATCTACGGCGACGATTTCTGAGCACCCTCGTCGACCGGCTCAAAAGTTCGTGGTCGTCTTCGTCGGCGTGAGCCTCCTGTGACGGGAGGGGCGGGGAGGGGCGCTCTCTCGTTCGCCGCCGCGATAGGAGAGAAAGGTAGGTGACGAGCAGCAGCTCTAGACGGTCGCCTGTCAAGCCCCGGTCGGGACTTTGAACCCGAACTCTGGAACTCAGAAGTTCCCAGGCTATCCGCTACCTCACCGAGGCTTGTCAAAGGGGGCTTCCCAGCCACATAATGGTTCCCATGGCAAGCGCTCGGATGGATCAGCACGGTGGACTCCGCCGGTGTCGCGTCGGCCAGCGCCTGCGTCGGCGTCCAGCCAGGCCACGGGCGGCTTCGCCCGGCGAGTCTCGCGATTCTTCAAGACCTCCCGCGCTCCACCGTCATGCGATGACCCCGTGACCGAGTACCGCGTGACGGTCGTTATGGAGCAGGACGAGGACGGCTACACCGCGTTCAGCCCCGATCTCCAGGGCTGCTACGCGCAGGGCGAGACCTGGGAGGAGGCGATGGCCACGATCCGGGACGCCATCCGTCTCCACCTCGAGGACCGCACGGCCGCAGGCGATCCCTTCGTCCCGTCCCGCATGGTGGGCGTGGTCCAGGTCAACGTCGTCGTATGACCGGGAAGCTGCCGCGAATACCGGCGGTCCGGCTGATCCCGGTCCTCGAGCGGCGAGGATTCGTCTCGGGTCCGCCAGAGCGGGAGCCACAGGATCTACCGCAACGACGACGGGGTGCGCGTGACCCTTCCCGTTCACAGCAACCAGGTCCTCCACCCGAAGATCCTCAAACAGATCCTCCTCGACGCCGGCATCGACCCCGACGAGATTGCCTGACGCGGGACGGGGTGCGGCGCTCACGGCCCTGAACCGCCCCCGCTCCTCTTCGCGCTCAACCAGCGATGCGCCGCGGCCGAACGGAAGGGGGCGGCCGATCGTCGGGCCGGGTCTGCCCCTATTCCGCGACGACGACGGCCGGTTCTTTTCGGATGACTGCCTGCGGATGCCGGGACCGGAGGGCACCCCCGTCGATAAAGGGAAGTCCACCGCCGAGATGGAGTGCGTCGGGCACACCGACCTGACCGAGGACGACATCCTCGACCTGGAAGAGCGGCGTGAGATCGACGCCGCGATCGACGACGAGATCGAGGCCGACGATTATTGACCGCGCCCGCCGGGCCGGATCTCGCCGCGCAGCGTGCCCCCCACAACCGGTCCGTCTCCGGCGGCCGAACGCGGATGCCGGCGCGGTGACACCGGCACAAGACGTAAGAGCCCGCGGCACCCAGAGACGATCAGGATGATCGTCCAGTACATCGCCGCAGCGCTCGCTTCGGCCCGGTACGAGGAGATAGAGGACGCGGAGCCGTGGTATGCCGAGATCCCCGGGCTCCGCGGGGTCTGGGCCACGGGCCGGACCGAGGACGAGTGCCGCGCCCGCCTCGCCGAGGCCCTCGACGGCTGGCTCCTCGTCCGGCTCCGCTGCGGCCTTTCCATCCCGCCCGTCGGCGGTGTCCGGCTCGAGCCGGCCGAGGCCCCGCACGCCGATGCCGGCGGATAGGCGCCTCGGCCCCGTCTAGCGGGCCGAGCTCATCCGTCGCCTGCGCACCCTCGGGTTCGACGGCCCGTTCCGCGGCGGTCGCCACCCGTACATGGTTCGGGGCGACCCCGTCCTCACGATCCCGAACCCGCACCGCGCCGAGATCGGGCCGGACCTTCTCGTGAGGATCCTCCGGCAGGCCGGCATCTCGCGCGACGAATGGACGGATGCGTGACCGGTCCCGGCCCATTCATCCCGTTCGTCCGTTGCCGTCGCCACGGCGACGCGGGAGTTCCGCCGCGTCCGGGGCGAGATTCGGCCCCCTCCCCCTGTCGCTGGGCCGGCGCCAGCGGGCAGGGCGACCGGGCAGCAGAGGTTGGCTGCGTGACCATCGGCCCCACGGCCGATCCCTTCATAACTACTCGCGCCTGAACGCTCAGGCAGGAGAAGAGCGATGCCGGCCGACATCTACGCCCTGATCGAAGCGAAGCGCGACGAGATCCTGGCCGTGGCCGAACGCTACGGCATCACGAACGTCCGCGTCTTCGGCTCCGT
>DAEF01000125.1 GCA_002495225.1 Methanoregulaceae archaeon UBA288
GCCGACGTGGTCTGGCTGTTCAACCACCTCTAACCCCTTTTCTTCTCGGCCGCGTCACGCCTTCGCGACCAGCGCCCGCACACCTACCGCCACCTCGGCCGAGTCGATCTCGGCTCCGCAGAGCCGGGAGACCCGGCGGACCAGGGCCTCCCAGTCGTCCAGGCGATCGCCGTTCGTATCGTTCTCGGGCAGCGTCCTCAGATACCGGCCCGTGGGATCGTCGCCGATAATCTGTTGGAGCGCGTCGGCGATCCCGTCCTGCCGGGCTTCGGATGCCTCCCGTCTGGCGCGCAGCGCCTGAACGTTCGTCCTGGCGCGCTCGAGGTTCTCCTCGCGCTCGGCCGCGATCATGCGCTGCCGGGCGATGCTCTCCCGCGCCTCCTCGGCGAGTTGTTCGCGGTCTGGGGGTGAACTGGAGGAGGGATTGCCGTAATAGGCTTCAAACTGTTCGTTGACGAACCGGTTGACGTTGATCCGGTCGGCGCGGATCAGGCGGTAGAGCGGGACAGTGACCCAGACGGTCAGCTGCTTCAGCTCAACACCGTTCGCGTCGAACCTCACCGATCACCACCTCCACCGGCTGTGTACACACTTGTGTACACAGTATCTGTGTGGAAAGGTGTGTACACAGTACCAGTACAATAGAGAGAGAGAGAGAGAATAGCAATCACCCCACCTCGAGCGCCGGGTGCTCGACGACGATCCCCGTCTCGTCCACCCGGATCAGGCCGCACCGGATCCGCTCCCGGTTGCAGTACCGCATGAACCGGTCCCGCTCGCTCGCCGTGCTCACGATCTGGATCGGGTCGCCGCCCTCGAGGCTCACGAACTGCCATCTCACCGGCCGGCCCTCCGGAATGCATCGAGATTCTCGAGCGCCTGCCGGAGGCCGGAGCGGGACGGGTTCATGTGGCACCAGAGCACGGTGTCAACGTCGTCCGGGGAGCCGACGCCCAGGGAGTACGCCTTCCGGACCCGGCACGCCCAGGTCTTTGCCGTCCGGTCGGCGTAGCCGCGGTCGACGAGCCAGCTCCTGAATCGGAACAGTTCCTCCTCGTCGACAGGGAGCCCCGCCTCGGACCGGGGACGCCGGGAGAGAGATGGAGCACTCATCGCTCCGCCTCCCGCTGCTCCTGCAGCCGCTGCCGGTGGTACGCCTTCCGACGGAGCTCCCTCCGACGCAGGTGCTTCTCCTCCGGCGTCATCTCCGGGCAGTGACTCGGCCGGCGAATGTCGACGCCGAGGAGGTACAGGGCTTCGACGATCTTCACGATGCGCGCGGTTCCGCCGTGGTTGATCACGAGCGTCAGCATCACCGCCCCCTCCCGCCGGGGTGGTGGACGCAGTCCGCCGGGCACGGCCCGGCCGGGAGCAGGTCCCCGGTCACGAGGCAGAGCGTCCCGTTCCCGTCCGGCATGGTGCAGCGGTCGCGGCAGCGGAACCAGAGACAGCCGTTGCCGGTCGCCGGCCTGTCGGCGTTCGCGCACCACTGGCCCATGCCCTGCACCGGGCGGGCGTGGAGGCAGCGGTGGCACGGGCCGTTGATCATGCCGGCCTCCCGCGCTGGAACTCCAGCGTCGGCACGACCGCGAGCACGCCGGGCGTCCCAACCGCGGTCTGCCCGGGCCCGTGGACGGCGGGCGTCACGGTTCGGCCTCCGTCCACTTCGGCGCATTGACCGACGCCGGCCACGGGCAGTTGACCGGCGGATCGATGTCGTCCTCGTCGGTCGTGAGGGTGCAGCCGGGAACGCACATGGCACACTCGAACACGCGGATCATGGGCACCTCGCGAAGAAATAGATCCAGTAGTCTATGCCGGTCGGGAAGTGGCCCCGGTGCAGGCTCCGCCATGTCCCTTCGAAGTCCGCCGGGGTCGCGAACCCCTCAGCCTCGTGGAGCATATCGCGGACCTCCGGAAGCGTCCCCCGGAGGACCTGGACGATCCGGAACCGGACGCCGGCGATCGTGAACTCGTCGCCGCGCCGGCCGAGATCCCGCCCCCGCGTCGTGCAGCACTTCCAGCCGCCGACCGCGGCCTCGGCCATCGCCGGCGAGAACCGAATCTCGACTAGCATTCCGCACCCCGCCGGGCCCGGATCTCCTCGATGCACCGCTCGCAGAGCGGCCGGTGATACGTCCGCAGCGAGTAGCGGAGCTCGGACGGCCCGATCTCCTCCCGGCATCGTGCGCAGACGGTCGGGTCACTCCATTGCTGCATGGCTGGCCGCCTCCATCGCCGTCACGGCCTCGTTGAACGCCGCGCGCGAGCACGGGATCACCAGCCGATTGACGTGGCCGATCTCAAGGGTGTACCGGCCGCCCTCGGCCGTCGCCCGCGCGATCGCGATCGCGGGGATCTCGCAGAACGGGCCCGGCAGCAGGTCGGCCCCGGACCGCGACATCACGGACCGGCCCGAGGGGATCTCGTGCCAGAGCGGGTCGATGTCGAAGCCGAACGCGCAGCAGACCGGCGGCGTCTCCTCGTCCGTGATCGCGCGCAGCTCGCAGGGGCCGCCCGGGCAGGCGCGGCAGCAGAACAGCATCAGGCGCCCCCGCAGGCCAGGACTGGCACCGGACCGTCGTTACGCCAGTAGTGCGCCCGGATATGGGCGCGCGGGACCATGAACGACGGATCCTCGACCGCGAAGACACCCGGCTCGTACACGAACGCGCCGGCCGGGTAGAACTCGCCGATCAGCATCTGGAGCGACGCCGAGGTGCCGACCGTCCCGACCGGCCAGCCGTCGTCCTCGTACAGGACGGCGCTGCCGCCGGCGAAAAGATCGGGGACCGCAACGGCCGGCGTCCAATAGACCCCGGGGTGCGCGGCACCGAGCCGCCAGAGGAGGTCGTCGCCGTCCCGCTCGACCGTGCCGATGGTCGCGGTCATGCGGGCAGCCCCCGGAGCCGGTCCTCGTTCGGCGGCCGGCCCGCGATCGCGCGGGCGAGGATGCCGGCACCCTCATAATCCTGGAGAACGCAGTGATCCGAGGCAGTCGTTCCCCTCTCGTGCTTGCAGGCCTGGTGGGTGGGGCTGCCCTTCATTCTTGGTCCTCCTCGATCTTCCAGAGCCCGCGCCGCACGGCGATGGCCTCGAGAAGATCAGCGTTCTCTTCGCCGATCCCAAGCTCGCGCGCGATCTGGGGGATTCCCGCTCGAGAAACGGTCACGCACATGGCGCTGCCTCCTCTCCGGCTTCCCGGAGGAGCGTTTGCAGAAATGCAGCGCGGCTGCGGTTCGCCCGCAGCACATCGATGATCTCCGTGTCCGCAACTGAGCAGCGGATCGGGAGATTCACAGTCATGTCTTCCATTGCAGTACAGCCTGATATTGTATAGGGATGCAGATATAATTGTATCATTAATTACGAAGGATTATCCATTGATACGAGAAAACGTCGTGCATGGCGGGAACGCAGACCACGCTCCGACTGGACCCGCGGATCAAGAACACGATCGACGGGCTCGTCGCCGAGGGGCGGTATCCCTCCATGACCGCGTTCATCGTCGAAGCGATCCTGCTAAAACTGGACGTGGAGGGGATCGCAATCGCTGGGATGGTGCGCGAACGGGACCTGCTGGAGCGTTATTTTGCGACGCCGGCGGGCGAAGAGNNATCGGCAGGAGCTCGAGACACTTTCACACCGCGATCGCTCTGGTTAAGTCCGCCGGCTGCACCTCTATCACCATGGATGGAATTGTGTTGTGCCCGCTGTCACCGGCCCAGGTCGAGCGGGCCTGCCGGGTTATCCGGAGGGCTCTGCGCGCGGCGCTGTCGCTGCCGCGCTCTCCTTCATGCGCTGGATCTCCGCCGCCAGCTCGATGAGCGACTCCGGATCCTTCCAGAGCTGGCCTTTTGCGCTCTCCAGCTCCTCGCCGGCCTTCGTCGAAAGAGCCTGGCCGCAGGACGAGCAGAACCGCGAGGTCGGCGCGCAGATGACGTGGCAGTGGGGGCACGGGATCGGGGCGAGCGGGTCCGGCGCCTCCGCCCGGCGCTCGATCCCGGCGTGGCCCAGGATCTCGGCGTCGATGTCGGCCTCGGAGAGGACCACGTAGGTCTCGAACATCTGGGTGCCGAGGTTCCCCCAGAGCATCTTCTTGATGACCGACTCCTGGTAGTTCTGCTGGATCATGTGGGTGGCGCGGCTCTTGCGGAAGAGGTGGAGGTGCACGCGCTTCCCGAGCCCGGCACGCTTCGCGGCCTCCTTTACGCGCTGCCGTATCTGGGCGTAGTTCATGGCCTCCTTCCGGGCCGAAAGGAAGACCCAGGCATCGGGGGTGAGGAGTGCCGGGTAGACGCTCTGCCACGCTGCCAGCATCTCGCGCGCCCAGGTGCACCGGGCATAGCGCACCTGGTTCTCTTTCGTGTCGTGGAGGTGGACCCCGATCCCGTAATCGTCGAACTCCACGTCCCGCCAGCGAAGCCGCCCGACCTCGCCGACGCGGGCGCCTGACTCGTACAGCACGGCGACGATGGCCCGGTCCCGGACCGAGCGGCAGCCGCCGAGGAGCTGCTTGATCTCGTCGGCCGTCAGCAGGGCGTCGGGCGCGGTCGTGTTCTGGTCGACCGGCGGCGCCCGGATGGCCCGGATCTTCTCGACCGGGATCGCTGAATGGCCGTTCTCGATGAGCCAGAACATGAAGGTCTTGAGAACGACGAAGTAGTCGTGCTTCGTGTTCTGCGTGAAGGGAGTGCCGCGGATGCTCGTGCCGGCCTGAAAAGCGTTGAGCGCGGCGTAGAGATCGGCGAGCGTTATCCCGGCGTACGGCGTGTGGAGAAACCGCCGCCACGCGATGAGGTTGTACCGCAGCTTGACGACGCGCGAGTTGCTGATGTGCCGGGTCGCCTGGCGCTCGGACAGGAACTCTTCGATCAGCCGGCGGTCGTCCTCGGTGAGCCGGCCCTCGGCCGCGGACAGGCGGTACGCTCGCGGGGCAGTGGTGCGGTACTGCGCAGGGTAGAAGGGTGGATCGGCCTCCATGCCGGATTGTATGGCACGTGAGGACTTGAACTAATAAGGCGTAAGCCCCAGGCGAGATTTGAACTCGCGACCTCGTCCTTACCAAGGACGCGCTATGCCGGCTAAGCCACTGAGGCGGAACGTATCACTACCATGGTCTTCGTTCCGTAAAAAAGGTTTTGACACCATCAGAGGCTCTCGAGGGCCGCGATGCTCTGCATGACGCCCTCGAAGGTGCCGACCTCGATCACGGGCCGCACGTTGCTGCGTCGAACCGCGGCCATTACGGCCGAGAAATCGATCGTGCCGTCGCCGACGGCGGAGTGCGAGTCGGTCGTCCCGTCGTTGTCGTGGAGGTGGAAGTGGCTGATCGGGACCTCGAGGAACGCGGGGAGGACGTGGTTCTGGTGGGCGTGCCCGACGTCGAGCGCGAACCCGGCGCCGTCGATCAGAGGCAGCTCGTCCGGCGTCTTGAGCAGGAAATGCTCCCAGTCGCCCATGTTCTCCATGAAGAACGTGGCCGAGAGGTCTCCCGCCGCCTCGAGCAGGTCCGCGAGCGACCGCGCGAACTGCTGCTCGGCCTTCTTCCGGTCGCGCGGCCAGGCAAAGTAACCGGGGTGCACCACCACCGGCGCGTCGACCTCGACCGCCAGTGCGAGGCACGCGACCGTCACCTCGACGCTGGCACGGCGGACCGGCTCGAGCAGGCTCGCGAGGTTCACGCCGCGGGACGGGGCGTGGATCGCGTACCGGAGGTCGAAGGTCTCGAGGACGGCGGTGTCCTCGAGGCGGTGACAGCCTTCGTCCATGACTTCGACGTAGTCCGTGACCGCCGAGAGCCGGTCGAGCGCCATCTCGAGCGGCAGATCGTTCAGGCAGAAGGATGAGATGGCGAACCCGGTGCGCATACGTGTCTCCTGATGAATGGTTGGCGAGGGGGCGGTATATATCGAATGGTCCCGGTCAGCGCCGGGCATACGCCCGCGCGGCGCCGACGAGGGCGGAGCAGAAGCGGTCCGAGAAGTACGCGTGGGTGTAGCCCGCGACCGTCGCGTGCTCGCAGAGCCCGTCCCGCCCGTTGCCGAGGCCGCGCCCGCGCGAGAGGGCGAGGGCGTACCGTGCGTCCGCGTCGGGCGTGCAGTCCGAGTAGTGGAACTCGTGGCCCCGCACGCCGGCGCCGCGGAGGGCCGGGAACGGGCCCGCGACGCAGGTGCCGTCGACGTACCCGAGGCCGCGGATGTCTCCGGTCATGGCCGAAACGGCCGGGAGGACGCCGCACATCCGGTGCGATCGTCCGTCCGTCTCGAGCGACTGCGAGAGGTAGACGAGCCCGCCGCACTCGCCCCATACCGGCATCCCGTCCGCCGCGGCCCGCGCGATCTCCGCCCGGGCTGGGCCCGCCTCGAGCGTCTCCGCGTGGAGCTCCGGGTAGCCGCCGCCGAGGTAGAGCGCGTCCACCTCGGGAAGGGCGTCGGCTGCGGGCGAGAAGAAGCCGAGGCGCGCCCCCGCCTCGCGAAGCCGGTCCAGGTTGTCCGCGTAGTAGAAGGAGAACGCGCGGTCGAACGCCACCCCGATGGCGGTGGACCCCTCCGCGACGGGCTTCGCGGCCCGAACATCGAGCGGGGGCGCGGACCGGGCGATGGCGAGCACCCCCTCGAGATCGACATGCGCGCCGACCACGGCCCCGAACGCATCGTGGGAACTCAGCTCGTCGGCGAGCGAGAGCCCGAGGTGACGGCTCGGCACCTCCAGCGCTGCGTCGCGGGGGATCCAGCCGATCGCGGGCAGCTCGGCTCCACGTTCGATCAGCTCGCGGTGGCGCGCGCTCCCGATCCGGTTGAAGACGACGCCGGCCACCCGGACGGCGGGGTCGTACCCGGCCACGCCCCGGACGACCGCGTTGACCGTCCGGGACGCTCCCTTCGCGTCCACCGCGAGGAGCACCGGGGCCTCGAGGAGTTGGGCGACATGGGCCGTCGATCCGAACGCGGTGCCGTCGATCCCGTCGTGGAGCCCCATCACCCCCTCGATCACGGCGACGTCGGCCCCGCAGCTGGCCCGGGCGAAGGTCTCGCGCACCCCGTTCTCGCCCATCATGAACGGGTCGAGGTTCCGGCAGGTCCGGCCGCAGCAGCGGGTGTGGTGTGTCGGGTCGATGAAGTCCGGCCCGACCTTGAACGGCTGGACCACGAGCCCCCTTGACGTGAGCGCGGCCATCAGGCCGGCCGCGATCGTGGTCTTGCCCGCCCCGCTCGTCGCGGCCCCGATTACGAACCGGGGGACTTCGAGGGCGCCGACCACCCTCACTCCTCCTGGTCGCGGGGCCTGAGCGTGCCCATGAAGAGGCATTCGTCGGCGGCAATCCCCTCGACCCCGGTCCAGTCGCCGATCGCGAGATCGAGACCCCGGACCAGTGCGGCCGGCACCGCCTCGTCCGCCTCGCCCATCACGAGTTCGGCGGCCGAGACGATGTTGTCGGCGACCGCGCGCTTGGTCACCTCGAGGCGACGGCCGTAGAGGTCGGTTCGGCCCCGCTCGTCGATGACGGCCTGGATCCCCGCGCAGCCGATCGCGACGCCCGAGCAGCCCAGCCGCATCGCGTGGGTCCGCGAGTCGGCGACGATGACGCCGAGGCGGACTCCCGTCCGGTTCTCGAGCTCGGCCCGGAGCCGGCTCGCGGAGCCGTCCGGGTCCCGTGGCAGGGGGGTGACATGTCCCGGCGGGGCGTTCGAGCCGTCGACCCCGGCGTTCGGGAGGAGCGTCCCGCTCTTGAGGCAGAGCAAAAAGCCGTCAATGCCGCCCACGATCCGGTCCGACTCGTCGAGCACCACCTGCGCGACCCGGGGGTCGATGGCGTACCGGTGCCCGAGCGCTTCTGCCTCGGACGAGGGGGTGACCTGGTCGAGCGCGATGACGCTCCCCTCGACCGTCGCGACCATGGTCTCGGCGACCACGATCACGTCCCCGTCCCGGAACGCTCCCGCATCGGTCCGGGCGACGGCGTCCAGGAGCGTGCCCGCGAGGTCGTCGCCGGGAACCAGGATCGGCGTCCCGAGCGCGTGGACCGAGAAAGAACTGGTCACGGGCACTCCTCCAGCCGGGCTCGCACGCGGAGAAGGTCCGCCGTCTCGGGGACGTCGTGCGTGCGCACGAGAGATGCCCCGCGGTCGAGGAGGGACGCCGTGACGGCGAGCGATGCCGCGAGGCGGTCTTCCGGTGCGCGCCCGGTCAGCGCCCCGAGAAACGTCTTGCGGGAGACCGCTGCGAGAACCGGCCGGTCGAGCGCCGTGAACCGTTCGAACGCGCAGCAGAGCGCCCAGTCGTGCTCGACCGTCCGGCGATCGGTCCAGAGCCCGATTCCCGGGTCGAGGACCAGGCGGTCGATCCCGGCCGATTCGGCGCGGGCCATCACGAGGCCGAGCGCCTCGAGCGTCGCCTCGACCCCGCAGGCGTCGCCCGGGACCGAGAACGAGGCCATGCCGCAGGTGGCGAGACCCGCCTCTCCCGCGCGCGCAGCCAGTACCGGGTCCGAAAGACCGCCGATGTCGTTCAGCATGTGGACGTCGTGCCGGAGGGCGGCTTCGAGGACGGCGGGCCGGGCGGTGTCGACCGATATTGCAAACCCCCCGCCGTCGAGTTCGGAGAGGAGTGCGTCCATGCGCGCCGCTTCCTCTTCAGCCGTTACCGGGGGGCTCCCCGGGGCGGTAGACCGCGCCCCGACGTCCAGGATCGCGGCTCCGGCGTCGACCTGCCGCTCGGCAACGCGCCGTACCGAGTCCGGGGGAGAGTACGAACCCGAAAAGAAGGACTCGGGGCTGCCGTTGATGACGCCCACGAGGCGTGGAGGCTCTCCAGCCCCTATCCGGACCCCGCCTATGGTGCAGGTCCGCATGCCTGGCGTCCCGCGGCCGCGAACGTATTCTCCATCAGGGTCGCGATCGTCATCGGCCCGACTCCCCCGGGCACGGGCGTGATCGCCCCCGCGCGCTCGCGCACGGCCTCGAAATCGACGTCGCCGACGAGTTTCCCGTCGACCCTGTTCGTCCCGACGTCGATGACGACCGCCCCCTCGCGGACCGTGTCGGC
This sequence comes from Methanoregulaceae archaeon UBA288, assembly GCA_002495225.1. Lineage (GTDB taxonomy): Archaea > Halobacteriota > Methanomicrobia > Methanomicrobiales > Methanospirillaceae > UBA288. Next base: position 9,049 of record DAEF01000125.1, read on the forward strand.
CGTCACGAAGCGGGGTCGGCCGACGGCCGCGACCAGGATGTCGGCCTCCCGGGCCACGGCCGAAAGGTCGGCGGTCCGGCTGTGGCAGATCGTGACCGTCGCGTCGGCGTTCAGCAGGAGCGCGGCCATCGGCCGCCCCACGTCGATCGACCGGCCGATCACGACCGCGCGCCGGCCCGCCGGGTCGATTCCGTACTCGTCGAGCAGGGTCATGATGCCGGCCGGCGTGCAGGGAGCGAACCGGGGCCGGCCCGAGAAGAGCCGGCCGAGGTTGCAGGGGTGAAAGCCGTCGACGTCCTTTTCGGGTGAGACGGCGGCGATCACGGCCTCCTCGTCGATCCCCCCGGGGAGGGGGAGCTGGACGAGGATGCCGCTGATCTCCGGGTCCTCGTTCAACCGCCGGACGGTCTCAACGACCCGCGACGTCGTCGCGTCCGCGGGGAGGGTCACGTTGATCGAGCCGATATGCACCCGTTCGCAGGCCTGGTGTTTCATCCGGACGTACAGTGCCGAGGCCGGGTCATCCCCGACCAGCACGGTCGCGAGCCGGGGATCAAGGCCCGACTCGTCGATTGTCTCGCGCAGGCGTTCGAGCCGCTTCTCCGAGACTCCCTTGCCGTCGAGGACCGTTGCCATGGTGACTCCTTCCGTCTCGTCGTATATCTGGATTACGCCGGGTGTAGCGGGTACTGCGAGGCCATCGCCTCGACCTCGCGCCCGACCTCCCGGATCGCGGTCTCGTTGGTGATGTCCGCCAGGACACGGGCGATCCACGTCCCGACCTGCCGCATCTCCTCCTCCTTCATGCCGCGCGAGGTGACCGCAGGGGTGCCGATGCGGAGCCCGCTCGTCACGAACGGCGAGCGGTTCTCGTTCGGGATCGTGTTCTTGTTGGCCGTGATGCCGGCCTTGCCGAGGGCGACCTCGGCCTCGAGCCCGGTGATGCCGCGGTTCGACAGGTCGATGAGGATCAGGTGGTTGTCGGTGCCGCCCGAGAC
>DAEF01000107.1 GCA_002495225.1 Methanoregulaceae archaeon UBA288
CGGCCGGCCGGGCCGACGACTCGGACGATCTCGAGTTCCGGATCGACGGCGGCCGTACGTACCGGGTGCTCGCAACCGACGTGCCGCTCTGCCTGCGGGGCTACCCGGTTCTCCTCTACGCCGGCGACCCCGACTCGGCCGACCCGGTCGGCGACATCGAGGGCTCGGCCTCCGGGCGGGTGCTCGTCGGCGCGTCCCGCACCGGGCTCGGGTTCGTGGTCACGGTCCCGTCGACCGGGCCGCGGCCGGTGAGCGAAGCCGAGTGGATCGTCCCGCGCGACCACCTGCGCGCCCACTACAACCGCCACGACGGGCCGGTCGACGTGCTGGCCGGGGGCGACTGATGCCGCTCTTTGTCTGCGACAGGTGCGATGAGCCGTGCGAGCTCCGTACCCGGGACCCGGACCCCACACCGCCGCCCTTCTGCCCGTTCCAGCAGGGCGCGATCTCCCGCTGGCGGGTGGTCTTGTCGGGCCGCCCGACCCGGGACAGGCCCGGGGCCGACCTGCTGCCGGGCCCGTTCTGTGAGATCCCCGCGCGGGCGACCGCGAGCCCCGGCCGGTACACCATCGAGATCGGCGGCGCGGACCGGCTCGAGCTCGAGGTGTCGCGGACGGCCTTCAACGAGGCGGTCCGGGCGATGGGGGACGCCGATGCGCTCGCGTGACCCGGCCGCTGGCGCCCGGTGCCGGGAGGAGATCGGGCCCTCCGGGCTCCGGTACTCCCTCCGGACGTATCACCGGCCTCCCTGCAAGCGGTGCATCGAGGAGATCCGGGCGCGGAGGGGAGCCGGGTGACCCGCATGTTCGAGTGCGCGAGGTGCGCACCCTCCTGCCGCCTCGCGACGGACGAGGACGAGATCGAGAACCCGGACGGGTGCCCGTGGCCGACCGGCGAGAGGACGCCGCTCTGGCGGGAGGTGGGCGCCGTGAGCCGGATCGAGCTGGCGTTCTCCGGAGAGATGGCCGCGTTCGCCCTCGCCGGCCGGACGTGCTGCACCACGCGCCGCACCCGGCACGGCGACCGGGGCGACGAGTTCGAGGTCGTGGGTGCCGGGTTCCGGCTCGTCCAGGTGCTGTGCGCGACGCTTTCGGATGCCCGGGACGCGCTCTGCATGGCCGGGGGGTTCGCGACGCCGCAGGCGTTCGAGGAGACCTGGCGCGCGCTGCACGGCGGCGAGTTCGAGGCGGACCGCCATGTCTACTTCCACTTCTTCGCGAGGCTATCGGGGGGCGCCTGATGGGGGCCCGCGGCGAGCTCTACTGCGGCCGCTGCGGCCGGCAGGTCGTGCCCCCCGGGCCGTGCCCGGGCCGGGGCGTCATGCCGGACGGGTGCGGGACGACCTGCCTCGAGACCGGCCGGTCCCTTTCGGCCGGCCCGTGTCCCCCCGACTGCGGGCACCGGCAGACCGCCGAACGGTGGAGGCGGGCGACGTGAGGTGGAAGTTCGTCGACCCCCGGAGCGGCGCCGACATCCAGGTCGTGACCACCGGGCGCGAGCGGGACCGGTTCACGCGGTACTGCAACCGGGAGCGGATCCGGTGCGGCCTGGTCCGGGTGGACGAGACCAAGTGCGTGGTCGAGCACCCCGCGATCGAGGCCGGATGCTGACGCTCGTGATCAACCCCGGCGGCCGGGCGCGGGTCGTGACGATCGCCAGGGCCCTGTACCTGCTCGGCGTCGAGCTCTACCAACAGCCGGGCCGCCGGCCCGAGCGGACGCCGGAGGAACGGCGCCAGCACCAGGCGCAGCTGAGCCGGGAGCGCCGGCGGCGTATGCAGCTCAGGCAGGAGGCGGGGCGATGAGCGCCCCCGACCCCCGCCGGTCGACGACGGCCGGGAACGGCATCCCGGTCGACGAGGAGGAGCTGCAGCGGTGGCGGTCCTGGCTCGTCGAGCGCGGCTACAGCGAGACCACGGCCCTCCTCTGGCTCTCCCGGGTCCGGAAGGCCTCCGCCCGCGGTGTGGCGGACGAGGCCGAGGTGGACGCGGCGTTCCCGGCCTTCACGAGCGGGACCAGGTCCGGGCTCCGGCAGGCGCTCCGCGAGCTCGACGCATTCAGGAGGTCGGTGTGATTGTTTCTTCTCTCTCTCTCTCTCTCTCTCTCTCGTACTACTGGGTACCAAGAGTACTACTGAGTACTACTGGTACCCAAAGTCGCGGAGGTGGTGATGACCGATGAGAATTGATCGCCGCGGCCGGCTGATCGCGCAGACGACCATCTGGGCACCGGTCGATCTGCTGGATCTGGTCAAGCTTGAACGGCTGAACCTCACCGACTTCTGCGTGCAGGCGCTCATGGATTATTTCGGTCTGGAGCCTGTCGTCGATGAGCACCAGGACCAGATCGTCGATGCCGCGCAGGTCGGCGCCACCCGGCAGCGGAAGGTCATTCAGGAGCGCGAGGCCGGTCGCGAGCGTTCCCGCTCCGCCGTCCGGCAGATGCGGGCCGACCGCGACGCGGCGAAGGCCCGGCAGGACGGGATCGCCGACGCGCTCCAACAGATTATCGGCGACGATCCCACGGGCCGGTACCTGAGGACGCTGCCCGAGAACGATTTGAACGGCGATCGCATGGACGACTGGGAGGCCCTGGTCCGCCGCGTCTCGCGCCTCTGCGGCGCGGAGATCGATTCGGCCGAGGTCGCGGCCGGGCTACGGGCGCTCGTCTCGGCGGGGTGACCGGCCGGTGAGGAAAAAGAGGGGTTAGAGGCGGTTGAACAGCCAGACCACGTC
>DAEF01000127.1 GCA_002495225.1 Methanoregulaceae archaeon UBA288
CAGTTCGAATCTGCTCCGGGCTATTCCCTTCTTCTGCATCCCGATCCGGGGAGCCGGCGGCACGCCCCGATCCCGGATCGGGGCGCCGGGATCAGCCGACCAGGGTGAAGAGGCGGACCACGTCCGCGAAGTCGATCCGGCCGTTGCCGTTGAAGTCGAACGACCACGGGGCGTGCGCCGAGCACCAGGCGAGCTGGTTGAAGTAGAGGACCACGTCCCCGAAGTCCATCCGCCCGTTGCCGTTGACGTCCTCGGAAAGCCCGTCGCGGTTGGGGTCGCCCGCCGGCCCGCTCGCCCCCGGCACGACGAGGGGGTCCTGGGTGGGCAGAACGATCGGCGGCACGGTCATGGTCGGGATCGGAGCCGCGAGCACGGGGACGAGCGCCGCGTACCACCGCGCGGCGATCTTCTGCATGCCGCTTTTGACGGGGTGGAAGCCGTCGGGGCCGTTGTCGGTCACGCCGTCGTACCCGCTGTACAGGTCGACGATTGCGACCGGGGACTGGCCGGTCGAGAGCTCGGCGGCGAGCCCCGGGAGGGCCGCGTTGTAGGGGACGATCTCCCGCTCGTTCCGGAAGTCGTCGGCGGTCGGGACGATCTGGGCTACGAGGACACGGACGAACGGGTTCCGCTCGCGGAGCTGCGCGACGACCCCGCGGAGGTTTACGAGGCGGGTCTCGTGCGGGACCTGGAGGAGGGCGTCGTTGGTGCCGATCATGAGCAGGACGACGTCGGGCGGGCCGTACGCGGCGAGCCAGGCCCGCAGGGGCTCGGTCGCCCCGTTCACGAGGAGGGTCCCGGTCGTGTACCCGCTGTGCCCGTCGTGATCCTGGTCGAACGTGAACCGGGTGTAGGTCGGGAACGTGGTCGAGCCGACGAAGTCGACGTCGTAGCCGCCGGCCCGCAGCTGCTCGTAGAGGTAGTAGCGGTAGCTCCCGTCGAGAGAGGCGGCGTCGATGTCGCCGCGGGTGATGGAGTCGCCGAGGGGCAGGACCGAGACCCGCGCCGCGCCCGGCGCGGTGAGCAGGGCGAGGAGGAGGACGAGGAGGCAGAGGTGGCGGGGGTTCATGGCGGAGGCGGGTTGGGGCGGCGCGGGAGACGGGGCGCGCGTTATCAGGGTTGGCGGCGGGGACGTATGGCTGTTTCGAGCTCGCCGGGGGGCCGCCGGACCAGGACGACGAACCGCGGGGCGAAGCCGTGACGGGCGTAGAAGGGCAGAACGCGCTCGTTCGCGGCGAAGACGGAGAGGGCCTGCTCGATTGTGCCGAGCTCGTCCATCCAGGCCGCGGCGTGGTCGAGGAGCGCGCCCCCGATGCCCCGGCCCCGGTACGCCGCGTCCACGAAGATCGACTCGACCTCGCCGTGCCCGCCCGGCGCGCCGCTCGCGACGCAGTAGCCGACCGGTCCGCCCGCGGCCGGATCGACGGCGAGCTCGATCCGGAGGGCGCGGTCGCGGTTCTTCGCGAGGAGCTCGTCCCTCCGCGCGGCGAAGGTGAGGGCCGCCATCCCCGTGGCGAAGGCCGGCGCGGCCGTCTCGGCGCGCTCGAGGTGGTGCGCCGCGAGTTCCTTCCAGAGCGGCTCGACCAGGTCGAGCCCGTCGCGGCCGTGGACGGTGAAGGCGATCCCCTCGAGGCCCTGCATGGGATCGGGTGGGACGGCCCGGCCCTTAGACGTGCGCCCCGGTATACGGGTCGGGCACGCCCGCGGCGCGGTAGAGGGCCGTGCGGAGCGCGACCTCCCGCGGGTCCTGGAGGTGGACCCCCATCCGGTTCGGGACATACCCCCAGCCGATCTCCGCCTCGGGGTCGGCGAAGCCGAACGAACCGCCCGTGCCGGGGGAGCCGAAGGCGCCGGGGTGGGCGAAGGGGTTTGCCGGGTCGGGCTTCATGAACCCGAGCGAGAATTGGACCTCGACCTTCAGGCACGCGTCGCGAAAGCCGCGGGCGGGCGGGACGGCAGGGGCCGCGAGTTCCCGGAGGGTCTCGCCGCGCAGCCCGAGGACCTTCCCCCCGGTCGCGAACTCGCCGTAGGCCCGGGCCATGCCCCGGGCCGTGCCGACGCCCCCGCCGGCGGGGATCTCCAGGTTCCGGGCGTAGACGCGCTCGGGCTCCTCCTCGGGGAGCTCCGAGCCCTCCAGGCACCGGCGGAAGCGGGAGCGGGGGTTCACCGCGGCGAGGGCGAGCGGCAGGGGCAGGGCGACGAGCATCGCCGCCATGCTGGCCGGCCGCTCGAGGGGGGCGAGGCGCGCGTCGGGGACCTCCGCCGGGAGCCGGATGTAGAACTCGGCTTCGAGCGGGCCGGCGATCTCGTCCTGGAAGAACTGCCCGAGGGTGCGGTGCCGGGGGTCGACCCGGCGGAGGAGCTCGCCCTCGTAGAAGCCGAGGGTGATGCCGTGGTAGGCCTGGCGCGTCCCCGGCTCCCACGCCGGCCTCTGCCGCGCGAGCACGACGGCCAGCCGGTCGGGCTCCGCGACGAGCGCCCGGTCGAGTTTCACGTCCAGGGCGTACAATCCGGCCTGGTGGGAGAGGAGCTGCCGGACCGTGGTCCGCTCTTTGCCCTCCTGGCCGAACTCGGGCCAGTAGGCGCTCACGCGCTCGTTGAAATCGAACAGGCCCCGCGAGTGGGCGAGGGCCACGGCGAGGCCGGCCATCCCCTTGGTCGCGGAGTGGACCAGGGCCATGGTCCCCTCGTCCCAGGGCTCGCCGGTCGACCGTTCCCGGACGCCGCCCCAGAGGTCGACGACCTTCTCGCCGCGAAGGTACGCGCAGCAGGCGGCGCCCAGCTCCCCGCGGCTCCGATAGTTCTCGACGAAGGCGTCCTGCACCGCCTCGAACCCCGGGGCGACGGCCCCGTGCACGGCGTTCGCGTCCATGGCCCGGTACGTCCAGAGAGCGGTGGAGAGACGATAAAAGTTGCTCCGGGGGGCCCCTCTCTCCGCCCTACCACTCCACGACCATGACCGCCTCCTCCTCGTCCGTGAGCGGCACGTCCGTCTCCTTCGGGTCGAAGCGGTAGGCGGTCCAGGGGTCGTACTCGGGGTAGAGCGCGGCCTTGTCGAGCACATCCACGAACTCGCGGAGGAAGAGGCGGGGGATCACGTCCACGCGCCCGCCGAACCGGCCGGTCAGCTGCCTAATCTGGGCCCGGATGAACCGGTGGCTGACGCGCTCCCGGTCGACCTCGCCGTGAGCCTCGGCGTAGATGTCCATGACCCGGAGCGCGACCTGCTCGAGCTTCTGGGCGTCGAACCGGGCGAGCGCGAGCTGCGGCTGGAGCGGGTTGCGGTAGCCGTCGTCGCCGACGGTCCCGATCCGGTCCGCGAGCGGCGGCACGGAGCGGATCCCCTTCGCCCCCTCGAAGAGGGACGGCGTCCCCGTGACGAGGAGGTAGGTGTGGGCGAGCTGGCCCCGGTCGAGCAGGTCGATCAGCTGCCGCAGGTTGTTGTAGGCCTTCTCGCGCGAGGCGCGGGGGAGGGCCTGCGTGGTCTCGGCCTCGTCGAGGGCGATGACGAGCCCGGCGTACCCGGCCCCGCGGATCACGGCCACGAGGTCCGAGAGGAAGGCGAGCGCGACCGTCTCGTCGATCGTGCCGCGGACGCCCGCCTTCGCCCGGAAGGGCCGGCCCACGTTCGGCTCGCCCGAAAGCCAGCCGAGCGCGGCCTGGGCGAGCGCGTACTCCTCGTCCGCGTTCGCCTCGTAGTAGGCCCGGACGGCGGCGGCGAACGCACTCGACCCCTCGGCCAGCTCGGCGAGGGACCGCTCGATCGACCGGACGGTCTCCTCACGGAGCTCCTCTTCGGCGAGCTCGCCGCCCCGGATCTCGAGCACCCGCTCCTCGATCGCGTACAGGAACGAGTCGAGCACGGCCTTGAACGCGGCCTCGTCGTCGTGGGTCGCGAGGTTCGCGCAGACCCGCTGGTACACGGACCGGGTGCGGGTGAGCGGCGTCTCGGACGAGACCACGACGTGCGCCGTGGCAAAGCCCGCCTGCTGGGCGATCTCGAGCGCCCGGGCGAGCAGGAAGGTCTTGCCCGCGCCGTAGTCGCCCTTGATGAACTTCAGATCGCCGCCGCCGTCGGCCACGTACCCGAGCTGCCGGGCGATGACGCCCTCCTCGACCTCGATCCCGACCGCGAGCCGCGAGAGTCCGCTCCCGGGCACGGTGCCGCGCCGCAGCGCGTTGATGATGTTGACGCTCTCTCCCCTATCGTCCGACATAGACATACTCCTCTCCCTCGTCCCCGGTCCCCCGCCGCTCGATCAGCACCGTCCCCTGCTCGCCCGCGCGGCGGATCAGCCGGTTCACCAGCCCGGCCACGCGCCGCGTCCCGAGGACGGCCCGGAGCTCGCGCTCGGTCGCCGTCCGGTGCTCGCGCAGGAATCCGACCAGCTTCGCCTCCACGTCCGAGAGGGCGAGCGCGGCCTCGGGCGGCGGTGCCGGGGGCTCGGGTGCTGCCGCCCCGGTCCGTGTCCGCCCGAGCACGGGCCGGTCGATGACGGCCTCCTCCTTGCACCGGGCGAGCAGGGCTGCGAAGTCGTCGAGGCGGAGCTGGCCCGCGTGCACGGGGAAGAGGTCGAGCCCGACCAGGCAGGACTCCTTGGCCCGGTCGTACCGCCCGGCCTCGTACGCGTCCGTGGCCCTCGCCAGGAGGGCGACGGCCGCGAGCTCCTGGCCGAACGACGAGAGGGAATCGCGGCGGGACGCGAGCCGCTCGGCGAGCCGCTCGAGCAGGCGCCCGAGCCGGTGCATGCCCGTCTCGGCGTCGAGCGCGACCTCGGCCACGCGCTCGAGGTCGGCGGTCTTGGTCGCGTGCTCGGCGCAGTAGAGCATCACCTTCTCACACTCCCGGAGGTCGCCCTGCCGCCCGAGGAACCGGGCGTACGCGAGCCCCCCGCGGAGGAAGTCGGTCCGGTAGGCCCGGTAGAGGTAGTCGCGGGCCGGGCCGATCTCTCCCTGCCGCTCGGCGGCCTCGCCGATCCGGATCAGGCCGACCGTGGTCGGGTCGCCGCCGACGACCTCGACGTACCGGGCGAGCGCCTCGGGCCCGGGCCGGGCCGCGAGGAGGAGCTCCTCGTACCGGCGGAGCACGATCTCGAGGGTCTCCATGTCCTCGAGCGAGCCGAGGAGGTCCCGGGCGAGGGCTTCGGCCGCCGTCTCGGCCCCGGCGGGATCGCCGGCGAGCCCGATCAGCTCGGCCTCGACCAGGCGGTGGAACGGGGCCGGGTCGGTTTCGCGGAGGGCCGCGGCGGCCTCGAGCGCCTCGTCGGTCCGGCCGAGGGACTTGAGGAGGAGGACCCGGTCGAAGTCGATCCCGGGCGAGGTCCCGGCCCAGCCGGCGTAGGCGGCGACCGCGCCCTCCTCGTCGAAGACGGACCAGGCCGCGAGGTGCGCCCGGAGAAAGGCGGGGTCGCCCGTCGCCTCGAAGACGTCGGCGGCGATAGCGGCCGCGCGGCGGGGCCGGCCCGCGCCCAGGAGGGCCTCGGCCGCCTCGATCGTAGGCGGGTCGAACGGGGCCGACTCGAGAACGGCGACGGCCTCGTCGCACTTGCCGAGGGCGAGGAGGGACCGGACGAGCAGGAGCCGGTCCTCCTGCCGCCGGGACTGCGCGACCAGGCGGCGGGCGAGGGCCGCGGCGGCGCGGTGGTCCTCGCGGCCGGCGAGGTACGCGGCGACCTCGCGGAGGGCCTCGGGGTTCTCGGGGTCGAGCCGGACGGCCTCGGCGAACTCGGCGATGGCCCGCTCGTCGCCGCGGGCCGCGAGGACGCGCCCGAGCAGGCTGTGGAGGTACGAGGCGTCGGGGAGGCGGCGGGCCAGGTCGCGCAGGTGCGCCTCGGCCTCCTCGTTCCGGCCGAGCCGGTGGAGGGCGGTCGCGGCGAGGACGGCGAGCTCGGGCTCGGCCCCGTCCTGCATCAGCCCCTCGGCGATCGCGAGGGCCCCGGGGGCGTCGTTCTCCTCGAGCAGGCGGAAGGCGCGCCCCTTCTCGTCTTCGCGCGTCATCGCCACCGCAGGCCCACGAGGCGTCCGAGCATCTGCACCGAGTCCCCGCCCCCGACCTTGGAGCCGCCGTGGTCGTACCAGACAATGGGCACCTCGACGATCCGCGCGCCCCGCCGGGCGAGGCGCCAGAGGAGCTCGACGTCGAACTCGAAGCCGGCGAGCTCCATCTCGTCGAGGACAGGGAGGAGCGCCGCGCGCCGGAAGACCTTCGCGCCGCACTGGGTGTCGGCGTACGGCAGACCGAAGAGGAGCCGGATCAGCAGGTTGAAGGCGCGGGACTGGAGCCGGCGGAGCGGGCCCTGCCGGACGGGGACGACGGCGCCGGCGCACCAGCGGGAGGCGATGGCGCCGTCGGCGCCGGCGAGGAACGAGAAGAGGCGGACCATCTCGGCGGGCGAGGTGGAGCCGTCGGCGTCCATGAACCCGACGTACGGGGTCCGGGCCGCGCGGAAGCCGGCGAGGATCCCGCCGCCCTTGCCGAGCCGTCGGGGGAACTCCAGGCAGTCGAGGGCGAGGGCCGGGTGGGCCGCGGCGAACGCGCGGACGAGCTCGGCCGTCTGGTCCGTCCCGTCCGCGACCACGACCACGGGCCCCCCGAACCCGGCCAGGGCCTCGAGCAGGCCGCCGATGCGGTGCGCCTCGTTGTAGGCCGGGACCACGATCGTGCAGTCGGCCGGGGCGATTCCGCCCGTCTCCAGCATCGTCTCGTCCGGCACCCGCACTCCGCTCCGCGATCGGCCGCCGTTGGCGCCGATCATACCTATGATGGGCACGCGGGCGTGAATAACCCTGCGGGTCGGTAAAACCTTTTCCGGCCGGGACGGCAACAGATCTCCCGGATGACGTCGTATCTGGACCGGCTCCGGGCCGGGGACGTGGACGCGAACCCGTTCTTCGGGATGCTGGGCGTGCGGGTGGACTGCGTGGACGGGGGCACGGGCGAGCTCGTCGTCGAGGTACGGCCCGGCTTCTGCAACGGCGAGGGCTGGGTCCAGGGCGGGCTCTACACCGCGCTCGCGGACGAGGCCATCGTGCTCGCGGTCTACCAGACGCTCACGGAGGGCGAGACGATCGCGACGATCGCCGAGTCCACGTCGTTCCTGCGGGGGGTGAACGGCGGCACCCTCCGGGCCGTGGGCCGGGTGGTGAAGCGGGGCCGCCGCGTGATCTTCGGCGAGGGCCAGGTCTATGACGGCGAGGGCAGGCTCTGCTCGGTCACGACGGCGTCGTACGTAGTCTCGGCCAGGTGAGAGGGGCGATAATCCCGGTCACGTCCGCATACCGCTACCGCATTGCCGGCCCGACGGCCGCCTCGACGATTGCGATCTCCTCGGGGTTGCGATCCTAGAGGTCGTCAACGAGCGCGTCGATCTCGCGGTCTCCGCCTCGATTTGCATCTCGAGGAGGCGGCGGTGGTGCTCCGTCGCGGTGGCGGCCAGGCGCTCGGTCGCGAACGAGCTCCCGCAGGCGTCTCTATCGTGCCTCTGCTCCACGCCGGCGACGCCGCACCCCGGTGGCGGGCCGCGATCGCCCTGGAGTGGATCGGCGCGCCTATATCCGATCGTGTCCATCGCTGCCGCGTTTGACTGGTCACGGGTCTTCACGCCCGCCGATGCCGCCGCTATCCGGTCGGCGACGAGCCTGCCGCGCCTGCGGACACTCTTCGACATGCTGCTCTACACCGGGATACAGTCCGCCGAGCTGCGGCAGCTCCTGGACGACCCGGATCGGTACGACGAAGCGTGCGGTGGACGCCTCAGGTCTCCGCCAGATCGAGGAGAGGCGGCACCCTGCCGTCCCCCACGCCCTCCGCCGTTGCGACGGCCGCAAACGCCTCCTCGCATGCCGGTGTCAACCAGTATCCATGCGACAGCCCGCAGCCCCGGCTCTCGACGAGCCCTTCCTCGGCGAGGCGCTGCACCCGACGGGTGACCGACGGGCCGGCCACGCCCAGCAGGATCGCGAGCTCCCGCCGCGAGATCCCCGGTGTGTCCCGGATATGCCCGAGCGTCGAGGCGAGGGGCGGGTTCCGTGCGAGATGGAGGATGACCCGGTTGATCGGCGTCAGCGCCGGGTCATGCGGGAAGTACCGGACCGAGCCGTTCCGCCGCTCTTCCATGAGTCTCCCGCAGCAGATGAGGAGGGCGAGGTGGTACCGGATCGTCTCGCGGTTGGCGCCCGTGGCCTCGACGCAGTCGGCGAGGTCGAGACCGGGGTCGGCCTCTACGGCCGCGACGAGGTCACGCCGCAGGGGATGGTCGAGGAGGTCCCCTGTCCGGACTCGCCGGCGATAGCCGAGGAAGAGAAGGAGGCGGAGCAGGAGGAGCGGATCGGGGGCCGTGCCATCCGTCTCGGGGATGAAGAGCGGCGCGGGCACTCCCCGCCTGCCGCGTCCCTGTTCTCCCTTCGGCAGATCGGTCGGCTCGAGTCCCGTCCGCACGGGCGCGGCAGCGGGGGGCTCGGGCGGCGCCTGCTCGGGACCGGGGGCCCGGGAGCGGGCACCGCCCGTCCCACCCGGTTTGCTTGCCGTCGCGGCAGTCCTCGCCGTCGCGGCCTCCACGCCCGCCGGAAAAACACAGACGCCATGCGGCGACGGCGAGACCACCGGGATACCGCTGCCGCCCGGGATGCCGCCGGTGCCAGGGGTGATCGTGGCGGCCGCGTGCGCGGACTCGGCGCGGGCGCCGGTACCCGAAGGGCTGGGGGCGGGAGGGCTGGTGACCGCAGGGCCGTCGAGAGCGGTGCCGGTGGCGAGTTCGGGGACGGGGGTGGTCCCGCTCGTGGTCGCGCGGGCCCCGAGAGCGCCGGGAGAGATGGCCGGCGACCGGACGCCCGCGCCGCTGCCGACGGCCGTTCCCACGGGGGGCGGATCCGGGACCCCCGGCACGTCCGCCCTCGCGGGCGGTGTCGGTCCGGCAGTGCTGCCGCCGGGCACTGCAGGGGTCGCCGGCGTCGGCTGGACCGTCGTCTCCTCGCCCGTCCGCGCCGCCACGGGCGGATCCGGGGACGGAATTGCCGCGGGCGTCCGGACAGTCGCTCCGGGTGTTGGCAATGCCCCCGTTCCGTTGCCGCCGGGGATCACGCGCGGGGCATCGTCGTCCGGCCCTGCCAAGGCTGCAGTGGTCGCCGTCGGGACCGGCGTGCGCGCGGACGGCGTGGGCCGTCCTCCAATCGCCGTCCCGTTGGCAGGGGGCTCGGCCCGCGTCCCCGCCGGAGCCGGGACAGAAGGGATGGACGGAACGGCCGTGGGAGGGGTCGTGCCGACTTGGACGGTCCCGTCCTCCCTCCCGGTGCTGCCGTCAGGCGGGCGCTCGCCCGCTTGCGGGGGGATCGCGGTCGCGATCACGACCGGCCGGGCCGCCGGCGAGGGAGTCGGGACCGCGACGGTCGCGCGGGCAACGGTCACGCTCTCGACCGCCCGCTGTGCTGGCTCGGGCGTGACGACGGCCGATTCCCCGTCGCGGCCGCCGGCATCCGCCGGGATCGCCGCCCCCCGGTCAGCGGCCCCCTTCTCTCTGGCCACCTCGCCGGCGCAGGCCGGCAGCGCGGCGACAAGCAGGAGAACTGCAAGGATGCAGACAGGCCGACCGACCGGCATGGTAAAGGTATCTCGTGGATCCGGAGATTTATTCTTTTCTCACCATGCCAGCTACCGCGGCGCGGCATCCCGCCCGATCGTGGCCGGCGATGGCGTGCGGAACCGTCCTCTTCTGACGCAGTAGCTTCTACTGTCACAGCCTATATCCGCGCGGCTGTCAAGATTTCGTATGCGCCTGGAGCGGAGGGACGCTCCGCCCCGGGGCTCGAAGATGATCCTCATGAAACAAAGAACGATTCTCCTCGCCGCGATCCTGGTCGCGCTCCTGCTGGTGCCGGCCGGAGCGATGGCCGCGGGTGGCGAGACCATGGGCGGCGGGCCGCCGATCACGATCCCGCCGACGATGGGAAACAGTACGGACAACCCGCCGATCACGATCCCGCCGACGATGGGCAACAGCACCGACAACCCGCCGATCACGATCCCGCCGACGATGGGTAACAGCACCGCCAACCCCCCGAAGCTGGATGTCAACGGCAACGGCCGGCCGGACTTCGCGGACGTCGTGCTCTACTTCAACCAGATCGGCGATCTTGCGAAGAGCGGGGCACTTGCCGACTACGACTACAACGGGAACGGTCGTATCGACTTCGGCGACGTCGTCTGGCTCTTCAAGAATCTGGGGTAAGGACCTCCACGATTTTTTCCGCGCGAGCATGCCTCCGGCGACGCGGCCGGTGAGATGGAGCTCGTCGCGCAGGGCTGCACCCGATTTTGTCTTGAGCGATGGGGGGGCTTCCTCCACCTCTCCTTCCACCACAACGCCGCTTATCACCGAAGCGTTCTGTGCCCTCACCGTGGTCGCGGTACCGATACGTGATCCCCCCGGCCGGCTGTGTTCGACGCCGACGAATATCTCACGGCTGCGGGAGATCGCATGTCGTGTATCGGCGTCCGCGTGCCGGAAGCCCGGGCCGTGCTCGGGCACGACCCTCTGCCGGGGGTCATGGCCGACCCTCTTCGGATCCGGCAGGTCTTTTCGAACCCGGTCGGCACCGCGATCACGTACCGGCGGCCAGATGAGCCGCCGCGGATCGACATCGTCACGGAACGGCTGCTGGTGTCGATCGTCGAACCCCATCCACAGAGAGCGGAGCGTCGAGGGATATCGGCTCGGGAGTGCTGCCCTCCTTGTTCGTGATCGGCATTCATCAGCTCACACTTCGTGCAGCGATATCCTTTGATTCCAATGGCAGGGAGATGGGCAGGTCTAATTCATACGGAAGATATAACGTGCGCAAATTCTATTGGGCCGCGCCGGCCGGCCGATCAACCGATACGGTCGTGTTCCGCCCCCGAAAACCCGGCCGAACCGGGACGGAAGGGGACGGAGCGGCCCCCCTCTCTATCGGGTCGTGAATAGCGATGCTGCCGGCCATCCCGCAAGGCTCATTGTGCGAGAGCCCCAACCTTCTCGGCGAGAGGCGAGCGGGTGAAGTACATCTTTGTGACCGGCGGCGTGATGAGCGGCCTCGGCAAGGGGATCACCACGGCATCGACCGGCCGGATCCTGAAGAACCGCGGCGTCGGGGTCACGGCCGTCAAGATCGACCCGTACCTGAACATCGACGCCGGGACCATGAACCCGGCCCAGCACGGCGAGGTCTACGTCCTGGCCGACGGCTCCGAGGTCGACCTCGACCTGGGGAACTACGAGCGGTTCCTCGACATCGATCTCGCCGGCCAGCACAACATCACGACCGGCAAGGTCTACCGCTCCGTCATCGAGAAGGAGCGGCGCGGCGACTACCTCGGGGAGACGGTCCAGATCATCCCGC
>DAEF01000231.1 GCA_002495225.1 Methanoregulaceae archaeon UBA288
ACTTCGTGGTGGTATTGCCCATCTCGACCGAGGCAACGATGAAGTAGGGCTTGGTCCTGTACTCCGGAACCTCCATCCCGGCTCCGAGGCGAATCGATGGAGGGGGGACACTCTCGACGATATGGGGTTTGGGTCGAAAAAAACGGTCAAAAAAGCGCGCGCTCATTGATCACTGCATTACCTCTGTGCTCCAATATACCTTTCGTTGTCGGCCTGCGGCGCGTCGTGCGACTGATCTCAATAAACCCCTTTCGCCCCTCTCGATTCTCTCGATTGGCGTATTCCTGCTCGGATGGCCTCCTGCTCAACCCGGAATGCACTTATAATCGAAGGGGTAATTACATACAACTGGCCAGGGCGGACGCCAGGGCGGAGGTACGGGATGAGGGAGCGGCTCCGGCGGATCAACCTTCAGCGGCAGATGCTGACCCTGATCACCTCGAAGCCCGGATGCACGCTCCAGGATCTCTTCGAAACCTACCGCGAGAGCCACCGGGCCTGGGAGATCCGGTACCACCTCCAGTGGCTGGTCCGCCACGGCGTGGTCGCGCTCCGCCCGGGGCCCCGGGCGATCCACTGCTACCCGACAGGCAAGCGGCTCGCCGTTTAAATACCTCCTTTTGAGACGGTCATCGCGACGAAGACGACTCCGCCGAGCGCCGTGTTGAGAATCGGAAGCCTCCAGTAGACCCGCTCGATCGGGATCGCGGGCCGTGCGAGAAGCAGGGCCGGCACGGCCGGGTAGGCGAGCACGAGAAGGCTGAGCGGGTGAAAGCCGCTCGCAACGAGCGTGATCGCGGCAAGCCCGGCCCAGAAGGCGAGGCAGAGTGCCAGCGATCGGCGATGGCCGAGGAGGACCGCCGTGGTCCTGATCCCGGCACGCCCGTCGCACTCGATGTCCGGGATCGCCGAGAAGAGGTGCATCGCCGCGATGTGAAAGAAGCCTCCCAAAAGGAGCCACGCGGGCGGCAAGGCTCCCGATGCGAGCACGAACCCGTACACCCCCGGCATCACGTACAGGTAGTTCGAGCAGAAGTCGAGGAACGGGACCCGCTTGAACCGGAGTGGGGGCGCCGAGTAGAACCCGGCCAGAATGAGAAAGCCTGCCAGGACGAAGAGCAGGCGGGGGTCCGGTGCGAGCAGACCGAGCAACGCCGTGGCGGCGAGCGAGATGGCGATCAGGAACAGGAGCCGGTTCCGGTCCGTCCTGACGAAGCGGTACTCGCGGTCACCTTTCTTGGGGGGTGCTGATCGGTCGCCTCGTCGAAGAGGTCGTTGACCCCGTAGATGAAGAGGTTGGCCGGGACGAAGAAGTAGAGCAGGGCGACGCCGTAGATCGGCAGGAGGAAGGCATGCCAGTCGGCCATCCCGATCGAATACCCGACGACGCAGGTCCCGCCCGTGTAGATCCAGAAGCGCGGGCGGGAGATGCGGGCCGCGTACGAAGCCAGCCCCTCCCCGCCCGGGGTCATGCGACCGGCCGGATCGTGTTCGCCGCGAACCGGGAGACGATCCTCGGCACGGAGGGACGGACCTTCCGGTCGAAGATCACGAACGGGTTTCGCTCGATCTAGCGTGCCGTCCAGCCGTACATGTCGGACGCGGTGATGATTGGCAAGCGCACGCGCCAGAGGATGAACCGGTACCCCGTCTCGCCGAGCGACTGCCAGGAACGGTACAGGTCGCACTGCGCGCCCACGAACTCGCGGAACCTCGCCGGGCGCCTCCGGAGGTAGTCCTCGTCGAGGGAGGCGAGATCGAAGCGGTCGAGCTCCTCCTCGGGCATGTACGTTCGCCCCATCTCGGCGTCCTCGGCGATGTCCCTGATGAAGTTGATGTACTGCATCCCCCGCCCGAGGTGGCGCGCGGCCCCGTAGCAGGCGGGGGAGAGCCCGAGGAGCCGGGCCATCATCAGACCGATCACCTCCGCCGACCCGTAGAGGTAGAGGACCATCGCGGAGGGCGCGAGGACCCGCTTCGCCCAGTACTCTCCGTCGTACGTCCGCGATGCCTCGTCGAGGAGTGAGAGCTCGGCGTGGGCATAGTCCGCGTTGACGAGCACGACGTCGGCGGGGTAGCTTCCCTGCGCCGTCTCGACGGCGACGGCCCGACCGTTCTCAGTGACGATCCGGGTCGCGGGTTCGTCGAACCGGAACGCGACGCCGTGCTCCTCGGCGAGCCCGCGAACGGCATCGACCACCGCCCGGATGCCCCCCTCGGGGTAGAAGACCCCCAGCGTCAGGTCGATGTGGGACATGATGTGGTAGAGCGCCGGGGTGTTCGAGGGTGCGCCGCCGAGAAAGTCGTTCGAGTACTGGACGATCTTCCGGGCCTCGTCGCTCGAGAAGTACCGGCCGACGAAGCGGTCGAGGTGCTCGAAGGCCTGCAGGAGCTTCGGCCCCTCGAAGAGGAGACGGCCCGAGACGAAGTCGAGGATCGACCGGTAGTCGCGGTAGAGCAGGTCCCGCATGGTCAGGTTGTAGAGCGACTCGGCGGAGCGGAGGTACCGGCGGAGCTTCTCGCCCCCCCCCCTCCTCGAAGGTGTCGAAGAGCGCGATGGTCTTCTCCGTGTCGGCGGGGATATCCACCATCGTCCCGTCGCCGAAGAAGACACGGTAGGACGGGTCCAGCCGCTTCAGTTCGAAGAAGTCGGCAGGCGTCCGGTCGAACTCGGCAAAGAACCGCTCGAAGACGTCGGGCATGAGGTACCACGACGGCCCCATGTCGAAGGTGAACCCGGCGTCGCGGTGAACCGACGCCCTCCCGCCTGCTCGTTCTTCTCCAGTACCGTCACGTCCGCCCCGTCACGGGCGAGCAACGCCGCGGCGGCCATTCCGCCGAAGCCTGCACCCACGATTACCGTTTTCATCCGGAAGTCTCCCTTTCCTGACCATCGCCGGCCGGGCCGGTCGTCGGGCTGGGGAACACCTCTCCTTTCGTGTTGTTCCGAATATACATTTCCATGCTGCCATCACTCACGGCCCTGGGCGACGCGGAGACAGGAGGCGCCGAGCGCCAGCAGGGCGAACCCGATCGCGGCGGGGACGAGCATTCCCGCGCCGAGACAGACGCCCGTCCAGAAGGCGAGGATCAGGACATAACTCGTTGCGACGGCGACCGGCATCCCGCCCCGTACCGCGAGCAGCGTGAGGGCCGAGTACGCAGTCCCCGTCAGGAACCACCCGACAAAGTTCGAGACCGGGATGCCGTAGTAGGGCCCGGGGTCGGACCATACCCAGTACCCGAGCAGGGCGGCGCCCGGGTCGAGGACAAGGTCGGCGGCGACGAGCAGCAGCGCGCCGATGACCGCCTGCTCCCAGANNGCGCGTATCGTCGGGCCATGGCACAGGCACCCAGGAGGAGGGGGACGTAGGCGAACCCGACCGTCCAGGGGACGGGACCGATAACGGCGGTCCCGATCCCGGGCGAGTACGCGAACCGCCCGTACGGTATGCCCGTCAGCACGCCTACCGCCTCGACGGTCATCGAGAGCACGGAGAGCGCGGCGATCAGGGCGAGCCCGCGGGCCACTCCCCCGGACCGCGCGAGGGCACCATAGGCTGGGAGCGCGAGCAGCACGATGACGGCGGCAGAGATGAGCGAATCGAACGGGGTTTTCGGGGCGTGGTGAACGAGGAGGCCCGAGAGAAAGAGGAGGAGGGCGGCGGTCGAAAGAAGCCACCGCGCCATGGAAGCCTACCGGTGGGTCAGGTACGCGACGAC
>DAEF01000145.1 GCA_002495225.1 Methanoregulaceae archaeon UBA288
GCCGAGACGGCATCATAGGCGTTTCGTGAGAAATCCTTCGAGACCCAGATCTTTGGAAAGTATGCCCGCGTCGAGAAAGCCCTGGTGAATGCCATCGCCGAATCCTACCTGCAGGGGGTCTCGACACGCAAGGTCGCGGCATTTCTGGACCGTCCGATCGAGCAGGCGTTTCCCTATCTCTTCGTGGATGCCCCGTGCTGCAAGATTCGTGATGGCCCCCGATTTGTCTCGAAAGTGCTCCTGCTGATTGCCGGTGTCCGGCAGGATGGGTATCGCGAGGTGCTCGGGGCTCGGATCGCGGCGTGTGAAAAGGAAGCGTTCTGGTCCGGTCTGTTCGACGAGTTGAAAGAACGAGGGTTGACGGGTGTGCAGCTCGTCATCTCGGGTGGCCATCGGGGGATCCAGACAGCCGTGGCAACGGCATTCCTGGGGGCGTCGTGGCAGATGTGTGAGGTCCATACGACCCGGGCCCATCCTGAAGAACATGCCGAAAAAGGTTCGGCGAGAGATCGCCGATCGGCTCAGAGAGGCCTGTGGCAGCGAACAGCGGTAGCAGGCACTCGCCGACGAGCTCAACAGAGAGGGACACCGTAAACCGGCGAATACGATTGAACGATTCCTCCCGGGGCTGCTGAACTATACGGCGTTTCCGAAAGCACATCAGAAACCGATTCGGACGACCAACGGGATGGAACGGATCAATAAGGAACGCGAGAGGAGAACGAACGTCATCGGGGGTTTTCCAAATGATGACGCGCTCCCTCGACTGGCAGGGGCAATCCTCATGGACATCAACGAGGAGTGGGTTACGGGCAGAAGGTATTTTTCAATGGATGAGGTATGATCCACCAAGGAGTCAGGGCGTACCATTGTTACAGGAAGATCGGGACGCCACCGGGATAACTGGCCGGGAAAAGAGAGACGAGGTACAGGGTATGTTCGAAAAACGCGTCCTCGAGACGACGGAAGGGATCCAGGATGAATGCACGGTTGGGCAGTTCGACGAGATGCAGCGGGGTCTGCGGGACGGGGGGCACCTCCCGGTCGACGACCTCGCCAGGTGCACACGGGCGGGCGACCGCGCCCTCGAGGTCGGTCCCGGGCCCGGTTACTACGGGCTGGAATGGCTGACGAAGACCCGGGACACGTCGCTCGTCGGCCTGGAGATCAGCCCGGCGATGATCCGGGTCGCGGAGAAGAACGCCGCGGAGTACCGCCTCTCCGGCCGGGCTGACTACCGCGAGGGGAACGCAATCCGGATGCCGTTCCCCGACAACGCCTTCGACTTCGCCTTCTCGAACAGTTCGCTGCACGAGTGGGAAGACGCGGCGACCGTGTTCGGGGAGATCCTGCGGGTGCTCCGGCCCGGCGGGCGTGCGATGGTCACCGATCTGCGGCGGGACCTCTCGCCCGAGATCTTCGGGTTCATGCGCGGGAGCTGCCGGGGCCCGGAGGTCCGCGCCGGCTTCGAGACCTCGGTCCGGGCCGCGTACACAAAAGAGGAGCTCGAGGGGCTGCTCGCCCCGCTCTCCTTCTCGTCGGTGCGGGTCTTCGCCCACCCGTACGGGCTGGTGGTCACCGCAAAGAAGTGAGCGCCGGCGGGGGCCCGGAGAGGCGTGGCGGCGTGCACCTGTGCGGAGCAACGCAGATTCCGACCGGTCTGGCCAAGGGATACGACGACTTTTAAAGCGGGCCCCGGGTGGCCCTCGACGGGAACGGTACCACGCTCGAGACCCTCGAAGGACAGGCGGATCGCGCCGCGCCCGCGGACCGCAAAAGCGGAAGATAGGCCGTAGTGGGTCTTCTACCGGTTCTCTTCGATGCGAAGGGCCGGTTTCGAACCGACGAACCTCTTCAGGAACGGATAGAATGTCCGTTCCCGCTTCACGGGGTTGGATTCCTTCGCTGCGACATACTGACTGGTCGTCTGCTTGGTGATCAATCAGGGTCTTTTTATTGGAGATGGAGTCGTGTTCTCCGACACCCGCCTCGAGGGGGTCCTGCATCCGGGGTCCGATCTTCCGATCCGGGACGCGTCTGCTTCCATCGATTACACCCTCTCCTCCCGCTCCGGCCCGGCACAGTGAACGGCGTCCCGCGGGTGGCGGCTCCCGCGTCCGGATCGGGCGGATAGACACGGGGGGAGAACGGCAGGACAGGGGGCTGGACCCCGGTGGGTTTCGTCCTGGGCAGCGGGATCCGATCGTTCCGCGCTCTCCTCGCAGCACAGGGAGGGGGAGTGTCCCTTCCGGACGGGGGACATCGCTGGCCATGTGCATCACATTTTTACCAAAAAGCGGCAGCTGTAAATCCACGTCCGTGATATATGCCGCACATGAGATCGCGAGCGATACCGGTGATGACCGGTACACTCCTGGCCCTCCTGCTGCTGGCGTCCGCGGCGTCCGCGGCCGTTACGGGAACGGCGGGACCGGGCGGCGACGCGGCGGACACGGCCTTTGCAGGGCAGGTCGAGGCCATGGGCGGGGAGATCACGGCCGCCCTGTACGACCTCTCGCACGTCTTCGGCCCCGACGGGACTAAGGAGGACTACCCCGCCCTGAGGGCCGCCGGCTCGAACCTCTCGACCCGGGCCCGGTCCTGGCACGACATCCTCGAGCCGATGCCCGTGTCGGCGGGGCTCGCAGGATCGAAGCAGTTGATGCTGCTCGGGCTGACGGAGTTCGTGAGCGCCGGGGACGCCATCGTCCGGGGCACGGACCTCGCGCTCGCGGGCGACGAGGCGGGAACGGCCGCGCTGATGCGGGAGGCCGGGATCCACATCAGGGACGGGGGGAGATACTTCGACCTGGTGGCGAGGCAGCCCGTCGGGACGAACGGTCCCCCCGCGGTACCGACGCCGCCCGTCGTGGTGGCGACGCCGTCGCCCGTCCCGCAGCCCGCCGTGACGCCGGCGGCGACCCAGGCACCCTCGAGGACGTGGGGCCGGCGGTACGCGGTCGGGAACCCCGGCGTGTTCCTGGGCTCCCGCTCCGCGACCGGTATCACCCCGCCCGTGACCACCACGCGGCGGGTCTCGGTTGTCGGCCCGGTCCCCGAGCCCGGCAGCCGGTCCCACGGCATCACCCCGCCGGCGGCAGGCTCGTTCGCCCGCTGGTACCCGGCCGCCCGGTGGGCGGCGGGGATAAAATAGAACGGGTCCCTTTTTTTGAAAGAGGCGATCTCCGGCGGCTGTGGAACGGTTCCCGGCAGGACCGCCCCCCGTTACCGCGGAACGGGTCGTCAGACGTTTACCTGCTGATCCTTCGTTGACTGCCGCCGAGACCGTCCCTGTCGGGAGGGCCGGTCGTGAACGGGGAATCGTTCCACGCACAACACCACCCGGCCCGATCCCATGCGAAGGCGTTCAATCGTCCCGGTGAGCGGAGATCGTGAGATAGATATCGATCACGGCCAGAACGACTCCGGTTCCGATCAGGGTGTATCCCAGAGGCTGATCTTCGCGAAAGACGATGCCCGCGATGATGGCGTACAATGAGAGGACGGCCAGCACCGACAGTCCTGCTCGCCGCTTCTCCGCGCCGGTCCATCCTTTCCGGTTCGACCAGTACAGGATAAACAGACCGAGTGCCAGCACAATGAGTAAAATGAGGATATACGGGACCTCGAAGGGATTCATGAGACAGGGTTTCACCGATCGTCGATATGGGTAATATACTCTATGTGTCCCCCGGAAAGACCGGTTTCGCAGAGGTATTGAGGCACTGAGAACCGATCCCCGACGAACGAACCTCCGTTCAGCAGCCACGTCCGGGGGCAACCGACATCGGCGGCGCACTCGGGGCGAGCGGCGCGACTGCCGGGCTCCCCCGGGAGGGTGACGGGGGGCGGAAGTGTCGTTCCCCTCTCCGAACCCCCTCGTGTCTCCCGGAATAACCGCTCCCGGGCCGTCCGCCGCCCCCTCCGGCGATTCCGGCACGGTTAACTACTAGTTTTTGCCACCACTGTAGCTATGCGGGTCCTCTGTGCCGCCCTTCTCGCGATCCTCCTGCTGGGATCCCCCGTCCTGGCCTGCACGACGTTCATCATCACCCCCGGCGCCTCGGCCGACGGCTCCATGTTCGTCGCCCACTCGAACGACGGCTACGGCCCCGGCGTCCTGGGGCACAACATGACGACCGACAACACGCGGCTCGTCTACGTCCCGGCCGCCGACCACCCGGCCGGCGCGACGCGGACCGTCCACTTCGACCCCAACTCGGGGTCGGACGACCCGGTCGACAGCGCCTCGACCGACCACCGCGCCACGGCCGAGATCGACGAGGTGCCCCACACCTACGGCTACCTCACCGGGAGTTACGGGATCATCAACGAGGTCGGGCTGATGTCCGCCGAGTGCACCGACGAGGCCCGGGTCCAGCCGAACTGGGACCCCGAAAAGAGGATCTTCTACTCCTCCGATCTCTCGAACCTCGCGCTCGAACGCTGCCGGGCCGCGCGCGAGGCCGTGGACCTGGTCGGCTCCCTGATCGACCGGTACGGCTACTACGGCACGGGCGAGACCCTCCTCTTCGCCGACCCCGACGAGGCCTGGGCCATGGAGATGTGCGGGTACGACATGGACGGCACCGGCGGGCTCTGGGCCGCCCAGCGAATCCCCGACGGCCACGTCTTCGTCGCGGCCAACACCTTCCGGATCCGCGAGCTCGACCCGGCCCGGGAGGACCAGGTCTTCTCCAAGAACCTCTTCGCGGCGGCCGAAAAGAACGGGTGGTGGCGGCCCGCCGACGGCCGGCTCGACTGGCTCAAGACGGTCTCGACGGGTGAGTACTCGCACCCGTACTACTCGCTCTCGCGGGTCTGGCGGCTCTACGACCGGATGGCGCCGTCGCTCGAGCTCCCGCCGTACGTCGAGGGCACCTACACGACGGCCTACCCGTTCTCCGCCGAGCCCGACCAGCCGCTGAACGCCACCACGGCCCTCTCGCTCTACCGCGACCACTACGAGGGGACCGTCTTCGATCTCACGAACGGGACCGGAGCCGGCCCGTACGGCGACCCGTACCGCAACCCCGGGCAGTTCGACAACCACGGGCCCTTCGCCCCCGGCGAGGTCCGTCCCGGGGCCTGGCCCCGCCCGATCTCGCCGCTCTTCTGCTCGTACAGCTACGTCTGCCAGGGGCGGGCCTGGCTCCCGCCCGAGATCGGCGGGGTCGCGTGGATCGGCTTCGCCGTGCCGGCCGAGACCGCGTACCTGCCCGTGTACGCGGGTGCGACGGCCATCCCGGAGTCGTTCACGATCGGCAACCGCTCCGAGGTCTCGCGCGACTCGGCCTGGTGGGCGTTCAACACGGTGACGAACTGGGCACGGCTCCGGTACGCCGACATGATGGTCGACGTCCGGGCCGAGCAGGAGGCGGTCGAGGGTACGGCCCTGGCCGACCTCGCATCGGCCGACGGCGTGGCCCTGGAGCTCCGCAACAGCTCGGGGGTGGAGGCCTCCCGCGCCTTTCTCACGAACTGGACGGTCGCGAACGGCGAGACGAACGTCGACCGCTGGTGGACCTTCGCCGACCGGCTGGTCGCGAAGTACGCGAACGGGATGATCAGCGACTTCGCGAACGGCACCACGGCGAGCCCGGGGTATCCGGCCGCGTGGTACGAGGACGCCGGCTACCAGTACGGCCCCCGGGTCTACGACGTCGCCGGGCTCCGGGAGATCCCGGACCTCGCCTACGTGAACGAGACGGTCACGGTCGCCCCGGGAGACGAGCTCCGGACCATCGAGGAGACCCAGCGGCGGGACGCCGGGAGCGTCCCGGCGCCGGCGTTCTTCGCCCCCCTCTTCGGGCTCTGAACCGGGCGCTGCAGCACCAGGAAGAGAGAAATAGCCCCGCCCACCACATCCACTATGGACCCGGACGAGACCCCGCCCGCCGCCGGAGAGGTGGCTCCGCCGGTTGCGGAGCGGACGGGGAACCGTGCCCTGGTCGCGGCGACGGCCGGGGCCCTGGTCGTGGTCGCGCTCCTCCTCGCCTCGAGCCGCGACCTCGAGACCGAGCTCGTCCTGCTCGGCGCCGGCGCGGCGCAGGTGGCGCCGTTCGTCCTGCTCGCCTGGGCCGCGTACCTTGCCGAGGAGGCCCGGCCGCTCCGGTACCTGACCGCGCTCCTTCTGCTCGGGATCGTCGGGGGGCTGGTCCTCGTCTCGCTCCTCTTCGGGGTGGTCGCCGTCGTGCCGCTCGAGGCGTTCGAGACGGGGGCGCTCCCCCCCGAACTCGGGCCGACCGCGTTCGCCCTCCTCGCGGTCGGGTCGCTCTTCGGCCTGGCCTCGTTCGCCGGGTTCCTTTCGCCCGTCCGGCGGGGGCTCGCGCGCTTCCTGCCGCTCGACCCCACCTCGTTCGTCCACGCGGTCGCCCTCGTGCTCGTGCTCGCCCTGTGCCTGGTCCCGCTCGTCCCCCTGCTCGTGAACGACGCGCCGCCGCTCCTCTCGCCGAACCTCCTCGGCGGGGACGGCTTCGGCCAGAGCCCGGGCGAGCTCGCCCGCGCCCAGGCCTACTCCCTCCTCTTCATCATCTTCGCCTCGTTCCTGGTCGTCGGCCTCTTTGTCCGCCGGAACTTCGCCCAGGCCGTCGAGCGGCTGGCGTTCGTCCGCCCGACGGCGCGGCAGGTCTTCTTCGCGCTCGGCATGGCCGTGCTGCTCGTCGCGGCCTTCGGCCTGCTCGACCGGGCGATCGCCGTTGTCTGGCACGCGCTCGGGTGGCCCGTCACGGACGAGGCGGCCTATCGCCAGCTCTTCGCCGGCATGCTGACCCCCGTCGGGGCTATCACGGCCGCCGTCTCGGCCGGTGTCGGCGAGGAGCTGGCCGTCCGCGGCGTGCTCCAGCCCGTCTTCGGGCTCGTCCTCCCGAGCCTCCTCTTCGCCGCGCTCCACGCCTGGCAGTACTCCTGGGACGGGCTCCTCTCGGTCTTTCTCGCCGGGCTCGCCTTCGCCTGGATCCGGCGGCGCACGAACACCACGACCTCGGCCATCACGCACGGCGTCTACGACCTGGTCCTCTTCGGCATGCTCGCCGCGGGGCAGGCGATCTGAGGAGCCATGACCGGGAGAGGGAGCCCGTGGCGCGGGCTCGCGGGGGGGGTGCTCCTCCTGTTCGTCCTCGCGGCAGGGTGCGCGGCCCCTCCCGGGCCCGCGGGCCCGCCTCCCGCGCCGATCGCCAACGAGACGGCGGACGTCCTCTACTTCTGGGGCGTCGGGTGCCACGCCTGCCACGCGGTCACCCCGTTCGTCGAAGAGCTGGCCCGCGCCCACCCCCGCGTCCGGTTCGAGGCGGTCGAGACCTACGGGAACCAGACGAACACGAGCCGGTTCTACGCCGTGAACCGGGCACTCAACGCCACGCCGCAGGGGCTGCCCGAAGTCGTCGCCGACGGCCGGGCGTTCTTCGGCGAGGCGGCCATCAGGAGCGGGCTTCCCGGCGCCGTCCGGGCGATCGAGGCCCGGCGGTAAGGCCGGGCGGCACGTATTTCCGCTCTCGCGACGACCGGGTGGCCGATGGCCGATCACCAGAAGGGGCTCGAGGCGGGACAGGTCGTCTCCCTCCGCGGACTCGTCGACTACCAGCCCGGCGCGGTCGTCTCGCGCATGCTCGTCTTCAAGCGCACGGGGTCGATCACGCTCTTCGCGTTCGACGAGGGGCAGGGGCTATCCGAGCACACGGCCCCGTACGACGCGATCGTGACCGTGCTCGAGGGGGCCGCACGCGTGACCATCCGGGACCAGGAGTTCGCGCTCGGCGAGGGGGAGCTGATCGTCATGCCCGCGAACGTGCCGCACGCGGTGTACGCGACGACCCGGTTCAAGATGGAACTCGTGATGATCCACGAGTAGGCGGGCGGTTGCAACGCAACCGGACCTGCGTTAACTTCGGAAAGGTTGAACCGCCCGGGCATCCAACGGCAGAGGGATGAAGCAGATCGCCCTCTACGGCAAGGGAGGTATCGGCAAGTCGACGACCTCGGCGAACCTCTCGGCCGCGCTCGGGGAGAGCGGGCGATCGGTCCTCCAGGTCGGGTGCGACCCCAAGCACGACTCGACGCGGATGCTGATGCACGCCGAGCCCCTGCCGACCGTGCTCGACCAGGTGCGCGAGCGCGGCGCTCCGAACGTCGCCCTCGAGGACGTGGTCAGGACGGGGTACGCAGGCGTCCGCTGCGTCGAGGCAGGCGGGCCCGAGCCCGGGATCGGGTGCGCGGGCCGGGGGATCATCGCGACCTTCCAGCTCCTCGAGGAGCGCGGCGCCCTCGAGGCCGACGTGATCGTCTACGACGTCCTCGGGGACGTGGTCTGCGGCGGCTTTGCCATGCCCATGCGCGAGGGCTACGCCGAGGAGGTCTACCTCGTCAGCTCGGGCGAGCTGATGAGTTTGTACGCGGCCAACAACATCGCGAAGGCGATCGCCCGCCTGGCCGAACGGCCGCGCTGCCGCTGCCGGCTCGCGGGCGTGATCCTGAACGCGAAGGGGATGGAGCGCGAGGAGGAACTGGTCCGCGCCTTCGCCGACGCGATCGGCTCCCGCCTGGTCGCCGCGATCCCGCGCGACCGCGTGGTCCAGCTCGCAGAGCTCCACCGCCAGACCGTGATCGAGTACGCCCCGGGCTCGGCGCAGGCAGCGGTCTACCGCCGGCTCGCCGATGACGTGCTCGCGAACACCGACCTCTCGATACCCCGGCCCCTCACCCAGGATGAGCTCGAATCCCTCGCCATCGAGTACACCACGTTCTGACGGCTGCACGCTCGCGGGCGCCCTCTCGGTCGCGTCCGCGGTGGCCGACGGGGTCACCATCGTCCACGGCCCGTCCGGTTGCTCCCATCACCACGTCTCGCTCCTGTTGACCTCTCTCCTCGACCGGCCCGGCGCCCGGCTTCCGGTCCTCCTCTCGGACGACCTCGGGGAGCGGGAGGTGATCTTCGGCGGCGAGGACGCGCTCGCCCTGGCGCTCGACGAGGCCGTCGCCCGGTCGCCCGGGTCGATCGCCGTCCTCCCGACCTGCGTCTCCGAGGCGATCGGCGACGACTGCGCCGCCGTGGCCGAGCGGGTCCGCTCCGTGCCGGTGGTGGTGGTCCCGGTCGGTGGCTTTTTGGGCGGCGGGTTCTACGAGGGGGAGCGGGCCGCGCTCGCGGCGTACGCGGAACTCTCGGCCCGCCTTCCCGCCCCGGACACAGGCGAGGGGCCCGTGATCGCGCTGGTCGGCGAGAAGAACCTGGAGTACGAGGCCGACTGCCACGCGGCCGAGATCGGCCGGCTCCTCGGCCTCCTCGACCTCGGGGTCGGCCTGCGGTTCGTCCGCGAGGCCCCGACCGCGTCCTTCGGCCTGCTGCCCCGCGCCGACCTCCTGGTGCTCCGCGAGCCGGGGATGGGGGGGATCGCGGATTGCTTCCCCGTCCGCCCCCGGACGCCCCGCATCCACGGCTTCCCGGTGGGGCTCTCGGGCACGCTGGCGTTCCTGGAGAGGTGCGGCGCCGCGCTCGGCCGGGACGCGGCGGGAGCGGTCGAGGACGAGGCCGGACACCAGGAGGCGGTGCTGGCCCGGTTCGGCGGGCTCGCGGGGGCGAGGGTCAGCCTCTCTGGCGCGCCGCGCTGGGCCGTGGAGCTCGCGGACGCGCTCGGGATGGTCGTCTCCCCCGCGGGCGTCCCGGTCCCGGTCCCGGAACCGGCTCCGGTCGGCACGGCGGGCGTCGCCCGCCTCCTCGCACGCTGGGGGCGGTCGCTCTGAACAGCCGCTGCCGCGCCGGGCCGCTCGTGCCCTGCGCCATGGTCGGCGCGGTCGCGGCCCTCTCGGCCTACGAGGGCCTCGGGGTGGTGGTGCACGGCTCCTCGGGCTGCTGGTTCTACCCGTCGTCCCTCCTCAGGGTCGACCTGGGGTGCACGGACCTCTCGAGCACCGACGCGGTCCTCGGCGCGGAGAAGCGGGTCCGCGAGACGGTCGAGGCCATGCTCCCCCGCCACCGCGCGGTCGCGGTGGTGAACACGTGCGTGCCCGGGATCGCCGGCGAGGACCTGGCCGGAGCCCTCGGCGACCTGCCGGTCACGGTGGTGGACGCACCGGGCTTCCTCGGCGGCGCCTGGATTGGGCACGAGCGGGCGATCGCGGCCCTCGGGCCGGTCGTGGACGAGGAGGGCGGCGGCGTGGGGATCGACGGGCTCTCGCCCCTCGACCCGTTCGCCCGCGGGAACCTGTTCGAGATCGAGCGGATCCTCCGGCTCGCCGGGGCCACGCCCGGGGCCCGCTTCGCCGGGGGAGCGGTCGAGTCGGTCGGCCGGGCCGCCCCCGTCTCGGTCGTCGCGAACCCCGCCTTCGCAACCGGGCCGGGAGAGCGCGCCGGCGACCTGCTCGGGCTCGACGCGGTGCTCGCGACGGTCGGCCGGCTCGCGGACCGCGACGACGAAATCGACCCGGGGCCCGTCGCCGCCGAGTGCGCCGCGGCCGAGGAGCGGTGCGTGCACGCCTGCGACAAGTTCCTCCGCCGCCACGACCCGCCGCGGGCCGCGATCTTCGGCGAGGCGGCGTACGTCGACGCGGCCGGGCGACTCCTCGACCGCTACCTCGGCGCCGACTGCGCGGTCCTCGGATACCGGGACGCGCCCCCGACAGCACCCGGCAGCGTCCGGGCCGACGACCTGGACTCGGTCGAGAAGGCCCTCGCCCGGGCCGAGCCCGACCTGGTCCTCGGCTCCTCGTTCGAGCGGCGGCTCTGGCCGGATGCCGCGTTCGTGCCGCTCGCGCCGCCGCTCCGGGGCCGGTGGCGGCTCGCGGCGGCCCCCCTCGCCGGGGTCGAGGGGGTGCTCGCCCTGGTCGAGGGCGTGCTGAACGCCTGCACGGCCGGGCGGAAGGCTTGAGCCGCCCGCCGACCCACCCAAGAGGCATATGGACGGACGACAGCGGGCCGCGGTCCGGCCCGGGCTCCGGGTCGCGATCGTGCAGAAGCAGGACCAGCGGACGGGCCAGACGGTCGAGGGGGTCGTGGCGGCGGTTTTGACCCGGTCGGCCTCGCACCCGCACGGGGTCAAGGTCCGGCTCGTCGATGGCAGGGTCGGCCGGGTGAAGTCCGTGCTCGGCGACGACCCGGCGCCGCCGGCCTGAGCCGGTACGGCGGGGTTCCCCGGTCGCAGTCGCGAAAAAAAGGCCCGGTCCCGGGTCAGGCGCTGTCGGCGAGCCCGTCGACCCCGCGCCCGGACGGCCCCGCCACGAAGACCTCCTCCACCGCTTGGCGTACGGCATCGTCCCCGATGCGGCTCAGCGTGGTAGCGGCCATCCAGCGGCAGCACTCGTTTCTCCCCTGCAGGTTCTGCAGCAGCGGCGCGACGGACCGTTCGTCGCCGATCTGCTCGAGGGCCCAGATCGCCGGGATCCTGACGCGCCAGTCTGGGTCCGCGGCCGCCGCCGCCAGGGCCTCGACCGCCGGCGGCCCGATCCGCTCGAGCGCGGTCGCGGCGCGCCACCGCACCTCCCTGTGCACCGATCGGAGCAGCGGAGCGACCGGGAGCACGGCTCCCTCGCCCTGCCTGCCGAGCGCCTCGGCCGCATCCAGCATCTGGTACGTCGTGCCGTGCACGAGCGAGTGCACCAGCGTTCCGAGCGTTGACATCTCCTCCATCATCTCCCCCTGCCGGCCTGCCCCGGCCGGCAAAAAAGCCTCCGCCGGGTGGATAAATAGTATTTTGCAGGACGAAATCGCCCGGCGACGTCGCCGGGCGGACGGGGGGCAGTCAGCTCCCGTTGCCGCCCAGGCCCGAGGCGGCCGGGTTGGGCGTGAAGATCGGGAACGGGAGGGGGAGCGTCGTCGGCGACGTGCTGATGGGCACCGGCACGGTCGTCGGCGGCAGGGGGGTCGGGAGCGGGGTGGGCGGCGGCGACGTCGGGGTCGGCACGGCGGTGGGCGGAACCGTCGGGGGCGCCGTCACCGGGAACTCGGTGACGGTCGGCAGCGGGGTTTCCGGCGCCGCGGTCGGGGGGAGGGTGGGCGGAGCCGTCGGGGCGACCGTCACCGGGACCCCGGTTGGGGTCGGAAGCGGGGTTTCCGGCGCCGCGGTCGGGGCCGGGGTCACGATGGGGGTCCAGGTCGAAATCGGGGTCCCGCTGTCGGTGGCGTGGCCGACCACCTTCACGGTCCTGAACGGTGTCGGGGTGTGCACGCCGCCTGTGTACGGGTCGTACCCGTCCCGGGTCGTCGTGACCGCCGCCGTGTCCGTGGGCCGGGCGGTCGTCGTGGCTTCGGGGCTCGGCGAGGGACTCGGGGTCGCTGCCGGCGTCTCGACGGCGCCGACGAACGCTCCGCCCGGGGCGAGGATGACGGGGCGGTACCCGCCCGTGGCGCCCTGGATCGCGCCGGGCCACCCCTGCCCGGTGTAGGAGAAGAGGGGCTGGCCCCGGTACGTCGTCTGGCGCTCGCCCGACGACGTCGCCGTCTCGGCGAAGTCCCCCGCCTGGACGAGCGGTGCCGGAGCGACGACCGGGGATGCCCGGAAGGGGGCGTAGCCCGGCCCCGGGTTCCCGGTCGCGGCGCCGTCACGGACGAGGAGCGCGGCGCCGGCCGTGTCGGAGAGGTAGATACCGCTCGTGGCGTTCTCGCGGACCATGACCGTGTAGTCAGGCTTGGCCAGGAAGGTGATGTTGTTGGCCCCCTGGCTCTTGGCGTCGCCCGGCTCCCTGTCGTTCAGGTAGTAGTAGAGGGGCCACCCGCGGAAGGTGGTCTGCTGCTGGCCGTCGGCGCGGGTCAGGTACCCGAACTCGGAGACGTTGACCCCGCCCCCGCCGGTCACGCTCTCGGCGTAGAACGGGGGGTAGAACCGGCCGACCTCGCCGAGGTTGGCGACGGCGCCCGTGTTCGGGACGTCCCGCGCCTGGATGTAGAGGGACCGTCCCGTCGAGTCGGTCAGGAGCTTCCCGTAGGTCGGGTGGTCGGTGATCCTGACCGTCAGGGGCTCCTGCTGCGTGCAGCCTGCCGCGAGCAGGGCTGCCGGGAGGAGGAGGAGCACGACGATGGCCGCCGTGCGAGGGGAGCGGTCCATGGCACTCAAGAAGTTGGGAGCCGAATTATATGAGACCTCTGGTCACGCGAAAGGGGCCCTTCCCGGGGTGGGGAGAGGTTCAGCGAGGGCTCTCCGGCTCGATCTCGATGATGGTCCCGGTCTCGGGCGGGGAGACGGTCACGGCGTTCCCAGGGGGAACGGTCTCCGTCGCGGGCAACGCCTCCTCGGGGACGATCAGCCAGGCGAGCAGGTAGGCGAGGATGCCGGTGCCGACCGTGAAGATCGAGACGCCGACCCAGATCAGGCGGATCACGTTCGGATCGATCCCGAGGTACTCGCCGATCCCCCCACAGACGCCGGCGACCATCCGGTCCGTGCGCGAGCGCTTCAGTTCCTTCATACGCCTCCCCATGGGCCACGGGGAATAAATAGGTTTTGAGGTGCCCGGCAGCGTGTCAGGGGCGTGCGAAGACCGGCAGGCCCGCCCGGACGGACTCGAACGCGGCGATCGCGCTCTCGGCCGTGGCAGAGAGGCCTGCCGACCGCGCCAGGTCCCGCACGGCCGCGTAGACGAGTGCGCGCTCCCGCCCGGCGTGGTCCGGGATCCCGGCGGCAAGGGCGAGCGCGGGGTCCGCCATCTCGCCCGAGCGGGCCTTGGCCGAGAGGTAGAACCCGAGGTCCGGGTTGCCGGGGGCCGACGGGGCGCCCGCGCCGGCGGCAACGAAGCCGGCGCCCGCGATCGCGGCCCCGAGCATGGCCAGCAGAAGGTACGGTGTGACTCCTTGCATCCTGTACTGGTATTCGCCGTACTCTCATATAGCACCGGCGGTGCCCTGGACTGCGGGATATAAACCCATCCCTCAGGCGACATCGTGCATTCCGCTCCGTTTCAAAAACCACGCCTGGTTCAGAGCGCGCGGCCTTCGTCCCCGTGTACGCCGGCGTGCCGGTGCCCCCCGGCAACCCGGGCTCGCGCGCGGTGCCGCGACCCCCACCGCAGTCGATTAAAAGGCCGGGATATCCGGCGTATCCGGGGATTCGTGCGATCTCCTCCGGTTTTACCCCACCGATGGGGTTAACTACCTTGGATGGCCAAACTCAATCATACCGCGCTCGAAGCAGCGCACGTGATCCAGATGAGAACCTTACCGGTGTTACTGCTGATCGGCTTCTGCCTGCTGCTGGTACCCCTGCACGCGGCGGCGGCCGGCCCGACCATCATCGTGGCGGCAGCCGACGCGAGCATGGCGTCCAAGGCCCAGGCCCAGGTCTTCTGCAACGGGATACAGGACGAGAACCAGATCAACTACGCGTTCACCCTGCTGCCTCCTGAGGGCGGGACGGTCCAGCTGACCGAGGGAACCTTCCACACGGCAGGGTGGATTCATCCGAAGACGAACTCGAACTTCATCGGTGCGGGCGAGGACCGAACCGTCATCAACGTCTACAACCCGACCCAGTACTACAACCCCATCCACCTCTCCCGGCCGAACGTCTACGTCAGGGGGTTCACCCTCCGCGGGATGGGCTTCTTCCTGATCCGGACCAACAACGTCGTGATCGAGGACGTCACGGTCACGAACGTGGACATCGCCGGCACCCGGCAGCCCGCGGGCGGCAACGGGATGTACTTCATCTGGGTCGACAACCCCGAGACGGGCGACATCACGTTCAAGAACTGCAAGGCGATCGACTGCAACACGCACGGCTTCAACATGAACGCGAACCGGAACGTGTCGCAGGAGCGGCAGGAGGGGGTCCTGCCCTGGACGATCAGCAACCTCCGGTTCATCGACTGCCAGGCGATCCGGTGCGGGTTCGGCGAGGCGGCGGGGTCGAACTCCGAGTTCTCGTGCGGCTTCGACATCCAGGAGGCGAACAACCTCGAGAACGTGCAGCTGATCAACTGCCTGGCCGAGGACAACTGGGAGAACGGGTTCCACGCCGAGCCGGGCTGGTACCTGGGGACCAAGAACTTCTACATGGAGAACTGCGTCAGCCGGAACAACGGCCAGCGGAAGCCGGCCGACGCGCCGTACCGCGACTCCTACCTCTCGGGCTACTACATCCACCGCAACTCCTACCTGAAGAACTGCGTCTCGGACCACAACAAGAACGCGGGCTTCTTCGCCCACGACGGCGTGAACACGACCTTCGATCACTGCATCGACACCGGCTCGACGTACGGGTTCAAGATCGTCAAGGGCTGCAAGGACATCACGCTCAAGGAGTGCTGGTCCCAGGACGCGAAGGAGTGGGCCTTCTGGGGGGCGTTCGGTGACAACATCCGGCTTGAGAACTTCCACCAGATGAACATGGGCGGCAAGGCCGTCGACGGCGGGGCTCCCACGCAGTCCAACATCGGGTGGTATTACCACGACTCGCAGTACCACCACTCGGTCTCGAACTCGTACTTCGACGTCACCGGGTACGGGCCGAACGTCGAGGTGCTGAACCAGGAGGGGATCGCCAACACCTACATCCTGAACCGGGCCTCGTCGCAGTACCCGGTCCCGGCCCACCCCGACATCCAGCCCAGGTCGATCCCGCCCCTGCCCGTCGCCGGCCAGGGCAGCATCACACCGGTGGGCCCGGTCGTGACGCCCGGAGCGGTCCCGGTGATCCCGGCATCGCCGGTCGGGACGATCTCCACCCCCGGGGCCGTGACCCAGCCGACGATCGAGCCGGCCGTCACCCCCACGAGCCGTTTCGGCCAGCGAAAGGTCTCGCCGCTCCTGGTGAAGCGGACCTCGCGGGGCGTGCAGGCCGTCGTGACGACGGGCACGGGGACGCGCTCCCGCACCTTCGGCGCCGTTCGCCCCGGGTCGGCCTTCGGGTCGTTCGGCGGACGCTGGTACCCGTTCGGCTGAACGGTCCCCCCTCCTCTTTTTCTGCTATTTTCGCCCGAGATAGACCCACATAGTGGGACCGCGGGGGAGACGGCCGCATCGACGACGGTGCGGACCGCGAGGGCGGGGCTTCGAATGATCCTTTTTTTACATGAACAGGGACCATATGCATCGGATGGAGATCGCCGTCGTGGGCGCCGGGTACGTCGGGGCGGTCACCGGAGCCGGCCTCGCCGGTCTCGGCCACCGGGTATCGTTCGTGGACCGGGACGAGGGCGTGGTGGAACGGCTGAAGCAGGGTGCCGTCGGGTTCTTCGAACCCGGGCTCGGGGAGCTCCTCGCCGAGAACCGTGAGCGGATCGGCGCGGGCACCGATCTCGCGGCAGCAATCGCGGCGAGCGACCTGACCTTCCTCTGCGTCGGCACCCCCTCCCGCCCCGGCGGCTGGTGCGACCTTCGCGCCGTGCGGGGAGCGAGCCGGGAGATCGGGGCGGCCCTCGCCGGTTCCGGGCGGGGCCACACGCTCGTGGTCAAGAGCACGGTGCCCCCCGGGACCACCGCCGGGGTGATCCGGCCCGCCGTCGAAGGGGCCGCCGGCAGGGGCCCCGGGGAGGGGCTCCGCGTCCTGGTCAACCCCGAGTTCCTCCGCGAGGGGAGCGCGGTCCAGGACTTCTTCTCGCCGAGCCGGATCGTGATCGGCAGCGACGAGCCGGCGGGGACGGAGGTGCTCGACCGGCTCTACGAGGGGTTCAGCTGCCCGGTCGTCCGGTGCGGGTGCTCGACCGCGGAGATGATCAAGTACTCCTCGAACGCGATGCTCGCGGTCCGGATCTCGGCCGCGAACGAGATCGGCCGGTTCTGCAAGGCGCTCGGGATCGACGCGGCGGAGGTGATGCGCGCGGTCGGCCTCGACGACCGTATCGGGCCGTCCTTCCTGAACACCGGCCTCGGGTTCGGCGGGTCGTGCCTGCCGAAAGACGTGCGGGCCCTGGTCGAGCTCGGCCGTTCGCTCGGGCAGGAGCCGGCCCTCCTCTCGGCCGCCCTCGCGGTCAACGACGGGCAGCCGGCGGCGCTCCTCGACCTGGTGGAGGCGCGAATCGGCTGCGCCGGGCGGCGGATCGGCGTGCTCGGGCTCGCGTTCAAGCCGGGGACCGACGACGTGCGCGAGAGCCGGGCGGTGCCCGTCATCCGGGGGCTGCTCGAACGCGGCGCGACGGTGGTCGCGTACGACCCGCTGGCGATGGACCGGTTCCGTCCCCTCTTCCCCGGCATCGAGTACGCCGCGACGCCCGGAGAGATGCTCGCCTCGGTCGACGCGGTGGTGATCGCG
Source organism: Methanoregulaceae archaeon UBA288 (assembly GCA_002495225.1). Classification (GTDB taxonomy): domain Archaea; phylum Halobacteriota; class Methanomicrobia; order Methanomicrobiales; family Methanospirillaceae; genus UBA288. The sequence continues at coordinate 17,172 of DAEF01000145.1, forward strand.
ACCGAGTGGCCCGAGTTCGAAGACCTCGACTACGGGGGGCTCGCCGTCTTCGACGGGCGGCGGTGCGAACGGGCCCGGAAGACCGCGCGGCTGTACGAGGGGCTCTGCTGGTGACCCCCGTCACGCGCGCCGTGATCCCCGCGGCAGGACTGGGCACCCGGTTTCTCCCGATGACCCGCTCGATGCCGAAAGAGATGCTCCCGGTCGGCAGGAAGCCGGTGATCCAGTACGTGATCGAGGAGGCGGTGGCTGCCGGGATCACCGAGCTGCTGATCATCACGGGACGGGGGAAGCGGGCGCTCGAGGACTACTTCGACCGGGCCGACCCCGCCCTCGAGAGCGTGGAGAGCGAGCAGCTCGACCTGATGCTCGACGACATCAACCTCTTCTTCGTCCGGCAGAAACAGCCCCTGGGGCTCGGCGACGCGATCCGGTACGCCGAGCCGTTCGCCTCGGGGGAGCCGTTCGTGGTCCTGCTCGGGGACACGTTCACGCGCCCGTCCTGCCTGCCGGCCCTGCTCGACGCGCACGACGAGCACGGCCTCTCGGCGATCGCGGTCCAGCACGTCGCCCGTCACCACCTCTCGCGCTACGGCGTCGCGGCGGGCACCCCCTGCGGGCCCGACCGTCTCCGGGTCGAGACGCTCGTCGAGAAGCCGGCGCCGCACGAGGCGCCGTCAGACCTCGCGATCCTGGGGGCGTATCTTCTCACGCCCGCGATCTTCTCCGCGCTCGCTCGGACAACGCCCGGCCGGAACGGCGAGGTCCAGCTGACCGACGCCCTCCGGCTGATCGCGGAGGAGGAGGGGCTGATCGGGTGCATCTCGGCCTGCCGGCGGTTCGACATCGGCGACCCGACGAGCTGGGTGCTCGCGAACATCGAGCTCGGCCTCGCCGACCCCCACACGGGGCCGGCGATCCGGGCCCTCCTGGACGAGCTCGCCGACGACGGCGGCACCGGCCCGCGCCGGTGAGGGGAGCAGGGCCGTGACCGGGGCCGCACCCGTTCTTTTTTCGGCCGCCGGCCGACTGCGGCGCGGAGGCCTGCTGTGACCGGCGACCCGTACCTAGCCGGGCCCGTGCTCGACTGGTGCGAGAAAAACGGGCTCGTCCCCGTGCCGTGCCGCCCCGGCTCCAAGGTCCCGGTGGGGGCGATCTCGAGCCGCGGTGTCTACGGCGGCTCGCCCCCCGGGCCGGCCGCGCTCCTCGCGGCGTATGGCCGCGACCGCTTCGGCGCCGCCGTCCGCGACTCGTTCCACCTCCCGACCCCGGAGCGGCTGGAGCGGATCGCGCGGTTCTGGCAAACGCCGGGCGTGCGGCTCTGGGGCCCGGAGACGGTCTCGATCTCGGTCGACATGAACTACCCGACCGCGGACGGGTTCCGGGCGAGCTGCCTCGACATCGACGACGACGCCTGCCTGCCGCTCCTCGAGCGCCCCCCTTTCGAGGGCTGCCCGGTCGTCGCCGGCCGGCACGGGGCGAAGGCGCTCTTCAAGCTCGACCGCGAGGGGGCGCAGACGCGGGCGATCACGCAGTTCGCGGCGTCGCCCCGCGGGTCCCCCGCCATAGAGCTCTTCACGGGCTCGAAGCACGCCCTGGTCTTCGGCCTCCACCCGTCGTCGCGGCCCGACGCGCCCGTGACCTACCGGATCGTCCGTCACCGGGACCGGCCCCTCCCCGTCCTCGGGTGGAGCGCGGTCTCGGCGGCGGCCCTCGGGTTCGCCCGGGAGCGGGACCTCCTGGTCAGGAAGGGGGCGGGGCCGGACCTCGACCAGGCCGGGCTCGAGCGGTGGATCTAGCGGCACCCGTTGACCGTGCAACTGTTGCCTCGTCAACATTTATCTTTCCGCCGGGCCCACTCCTGTGCCACATTCGGGATACCATGTCCGACGAAATGCCGCTGGCCCGACTCCTCGGGATCGTGCTCCAGCACTACTATGCCACCCTGAACGAGCGCCTGCGCCCGTTCGGGCTCTCCGCCGGACAGGTGCCCGTCATGCTCAGCCTCGCCGTCTGCCAGAACGTCACGCAGGAGGCGCTCGCACGCCACTTCCACGTCGACAAGGGCGCGGTCGCCCGCGCCGCGCGGCGGCTCGAGGAGGGCGGGTTCATCCGGCGCGAGACCGACCCGGCCGACCGGCGCGCCGTCCGGCTCTTTCTGACCGCCGAGGGGGAGCGGGTCGTCCCGGAGTTCGTCAGGTTCGGGCGCGAATGGGAGGAGGCGGTCACGTCCGGGCTCGATGCCCGAGAGCAGGCGGTGCTCCGGTCGCTCCTCGCCCGGATGGCCAGGGGCTGTGCCGACGGGGGCTGCTGCGATGAGTAAAAGCGGCGACCTCGACAGCGGGTGCCTCCCGCGCCGGCCCGAGACGGCCGGCGTCGCGCTCCTCCGCGGCGACCCGAAGACCGCGATCGTCCGCCTCTCGGCCCCCATGATCGCAGCCATGCTCCTGATGTCGAGCTACAACGTCGTGAACGCGATCTGGGTCGCCGGGCTCGGATCGGACGCCATGGCCGCGATCGGGTTCATCACGCCGGTCTTCATGATCGTGATGGGGCTCGGCAACGGCCTCGGCGCCGGGGTCACCTCGACGATTGCGCGGCGGATCGGCGCCTGCGACCGGAACGGGGCGAACAACGCGGCCGTGCACGCGGTCCTGCTGGCGCTCGGTCTCGCGGCGGTCATGACCGTCCCGTTCGTGCTGCTGGCCGAGCCGATCGCGGCCCTCTTCGGAGCGGGCGCGATCGCGCCGCTCGCAGCCGAGTACGCACAGGTGATCTTCGCCGGGACGGTCTTCTTCCTCTTCGTGAACGTCGGCTACGCCGTGCTCCGGGCCGAGGGTGACGCGAAGCGGACCATGTACGCCATGGTCGCCTCGGCGCTCCTGAACATCGTCCTCGACCCGATCCTGATCTACTGGGCCGGGCTCGGGATCGCCGGGGCGGCCTGGGGCGCGATCGTCTCGATCGCGATGGTCACGGGAATCCTGCTGTACTGGTTCTTTGTGAAGCGCACCACCTACGTCTCGATCCGGTGGGCCGACTTCGTCCCCGACCGCCGGGTGATCGCCGACATGCTCCAGGTGGGCCTGCCGGCGTCGCTCGAGTTCGGACTGATGTCGACGCTCGCGATCGTCGTGAACTGGATGCTCGTGGCGACGGCCGGAACCGACGCGGTCGCCGTCTACACGGCCGGGTGGCGGATCGTGATGTTCGCGATCATCCCGATCGCGGCGATCGGGACCTCGGTGGTCGCGGTGGCCGGCGCGGCGTACGGGGCGCGGCAGTTCGCGAAGCTCCGGGTCTCGCACCGGTTCGCCGTCGGGCTCGGGGTGGGTATCGGCCTCTTCCTGAGCTCGGTGACCTATGTCTTCGCCCGGCCGATCGCCTCGATCTTCGCCTACGCCCCGGAGAGCGCGCCGCTCGCACCTATGATCGCGTCCTTCCTCGCGACGATGTGCTTCTTCTTCCCGTTCGTCGCGCCGGGGATGATCTCGGGCTCGATCTTCCAGGGGACCGGCCGGGGGATCTACTCACTCGCCATGAGCGTCCTGCGGAACCTGGTCTTCATC
>DAEF01000148.1 GCA_002495225.1 Methanoregulaceae archaeon UBA288
CATCCGGGGAAGGAGCCCGGGCGTTTCGCCCGCGTGGTCGAAGTGCCCGTGGCTCAGCACGACCGCTTTGACCGTGGCCGGATCGACCTGCAGCAGCCGCATGTTCTGCAGGACTGCGTCCGCGCTGATCGAGGTGTCGAGCAGGAGCCGGTGCTCCTCGGTCCCCACGCCGACCGTCACCAGGCACGAGAAGCCGTGCTCGGCGAGAAGCCACCTGGGCGGCGGGACCATCGGGCGGCGGACCGTCTCGTTCCCCTGCATCAGCAGCATGTCGGTTAGTTGTCCATCAGTACCGTGACCGACAGCCGGTCGGCTTCGCGGAGGACTGTGTTGCTCTTGGGTCCCTCCTTCCGGGCGTGAGGTCCGGGCAGGCGGAGCCCCGTCTGCCGGGGGGCCTGTCCACGGCCCCGCTTTCGCCGCGGGAGAGAAAAACATTCGCACTTTTGTATAATTCTTTGCAACGCCGATGCCCGGGCGACGCCGCGCACGGCTGGAAAAGGGGTGGCCGGAGGGCTTATGCCTCGGCCGTCTCGCAGCCGGCCTCCGCCTTCGGAGGCGGGGCCGGGATCACGTGGTGCTCTTTTCCGGGCCGGTCCGTCTCGGGCGAGCGGTAGGCGGTCTCGAGGTGGAGCACGTTTGCCGGGCAGAGGTCGACGCAGTTGCCGCAGGTGATGCAGCGGAAGTGGTCGATCTCCCAGGTCCGCGCCTCGCGATCGACCGTGATCGCCTGGGTCGGGCAGCGGAGCATGCAGATCCGGCAGAGCCGGCATTCCGCGGGCTCGAAGACGAGCCGACCGCGGGTGAGGTCGTAGTATTTCGCCGGTTCGGCCGGGTACCGCGAGGTCGGCGGCCGGCTGAACAGGTTTCGCGTGATTGTCTTGAAGATGGTCATTACAGACATGCGATCACCGCTCCGCACATCCGATGCACGGGTCGATCGACAGCACCACGACCGGCACGTCCGCGAGCTCGAGCCCCTTCATGGCCTCGAGGAGCGGGGGGATGTTCGCGAACGTCGGGGTCCGGACCCGAAACCGGACCAGGTTCTTGGTTCCGTTCGCTTTCACGTAGTGGACCACCTCGCCGCGCGGCTGCTCGGACCGGGCGAAGAACTCGCCCTTCGGGTTTCCGGTCACCTTCATGTCAATCGCCCCATCCGGGATCTTATCGGCCGCCTGCCGGATCAGGTCGATCGAGGTGAAGAGCTCCTTCGCCCGGACGACCGTCCGGGCGTAGCAGTCGCCGCTTGTCTCCACGACGGGCTTGAAGTCGAGCTCGTCGTAGGCGGCGTACCCCGTCTGCCGGATGTCGTTCGCAATGCCGCTGGCCCGCAAAACGGGTCCAGCCGCCCCGAGGTCCCAGGCCTGCTTGCTCGACAGCGTTCCGACCCCGGAGAGACGGTGCTTGACCGTCTCGTCGTTGATGAAGACGTTCACCATCTCCCGGAGATCCAGTTCGAGCTGATCGAGGCCGTTCGCGATCTCGCGGAGCTTCTGGTTCGAGATGTCCTGTCGGACACCGCCAATCTTGCAGGAGCCCTGGATGACGCGGTTCCCCGTCGTGGCCTCCATGTCGTCGAGCACGTGCTCGCGCAGGCGCCATGCCTGCATGAAGAGCGACTCGAACCCCATCGAGTCGGCCATCAGGCCGAGCCAGAGCAGGTGCGAGTGCATACGGGAGAGTTCGGACCAGACCGTCCGGAGGTAGAGCGCCCGCGGCGGCACGTCCAGGTCCATGATGCCCTCGACCGCGTGGCAGTAGGTCATGCCGTGGATGAACGAGCAGATCCCGCAGATCCGCTCGGCGATGAAGACGAAGTCCCTATAGTCCCGCTTCTCGACCAGCTTCTCGAGCCCCCGGTGGACGTACCCGATCGAGGGTAACGCTTCCAGGACCCGCTCGTCCTCCATCACGAGGTCGAGGTGGATCGGTTCCGGGAGCACCGGGTGCTGCGGGCCGAACGGGATCACGATGCGTCGGGACATTCAGTCCTCCCCCCCCTGCTTCCCGGCCGGCGGTGTCTCCGGCGGTGGGGAGATCGCATACGGGCGCGGCACCTTGGTGACGAAGAAGTGGCCGTTGTAGTCCACGTTGATCCCTTTTACATCGATACCGTACAGGTCGTGGATCTCGTTCTCGAACACGAAGGCCCCCCAGTAGACCGGGGACACGCTCGGGATGGACGCCCCGGGCGGGACCGTGATCCGGTAATGGACGAACCGGTGGTCGGCGTCCTCGAAGGAGTAGGTGATCTCGTACTCCCCCCCGACCGCTGCGCAGCTGATCGCCACCATGCGGTCGCCGACCTCTTTCCGCTCGCTCATGCGGACGAGCAGGTCGGAGACCTGGATCGGCTCGATCACCTGCGCCTCCCGCTTCATGCGCCCGCCTCCGCGGAGGAGCCTGCCTTCATCCGCGCCCGCTTCTCCTCCAGGACGCCGAGGGCCTGCACGACGCCGTCGATGATCTGCTCGGGCCGGACGGGGCACCCGGGGATGTAGACGTCCACCGGGATCACCTGGTCGATGCCGCCGTCGACGTTGTAGCACTCGCGGAAGATCCCGCCCGAGCAGGCGCAGATCCCGATCGCGGCCACGGCCTTCGGCTCCGGCATCTGGTCGTAGATGTTCCGGATCACCTGGCGGTTCTGTTCGTTGACAGCCCCGGTTACGAGGAGGATGTCTGCGTGCTTGGGGTTGCCCATGTTGATGATCCCGAACCGCTCGATGTCGTAGAGCGGGGTCAGGCAGGCGAGCACCTCGATATCGCAGCCGTTGCAGCTCGAGCCGTCGTAGTGGATGATCCATGGGGACCGTTTCATGTATGCCATTGTCAACACCTATCCGATATAGAAGACCGCCAGGTTCGCCACCGAGAGGACGAGCGTTACGACCCAGATGCTCTTCAGGGCGAAGCCCCATCTGACGCGTGCATTCGTGTTGTCGATGAGGATCTCGGCGATATAGACGAGCACGACGGCGATGACGGCGACGATCGGGTTCCAGGCGAAGAAGAGCCAGGTCAGGCCGAGCAGGAGGACCGCCTCGTACCAGTGGGCGATCTCGACCATCCCGAGGGTCGAGCCCGAGAACTCGGTCGTCACCCCCTTCACGATCTCCTGGTGCGCGTGGTGCGAGGTGGACAGATCAAACGGGCTCTTNNTCACGATCTCCTGGTGCGCGTGGTGGCTCGTCGCGATGTCGAACGGAGACTTCCGGAGCTTCATCGTCAGCGCGTAGAAGTACCCCGCGAATACCCCCGGGAGGAGCAGGATCAGCGGCTGTGCGAACGCGAGGATCTCGCTCACATAGAACGATCCCGAGGCGAGATAGAACCCCACCGAGACGAGGATGATCATCGGCTCGACTGCCATCAGCTGGATCAGTTCGCGCTCCGCCCCGATCATCGCGTAGGGCGAGGTGACCGAGTACGCCCCCACCACCAGGAAGACGTGGGAGAGGGTCAGGGCGAAGATGACGAGCAGCAGGTCTC
>DAEF01000229.1 GCA_002495225.1 Methanoregulaceae archaeon UBA288
ATCGGGACCGCGGGCACTTACGCCGCGATCGTTCTCAAGGCGGTCCTCGGCCCGGAGATCGCGGGGACCGTCGAGGTCGTCGGCACGCCCGCCGAGGAAAAGGGCAGCGGCAAGGTCCGCCTGGTCGCCGGCGGCGTATTCGAGACGAGCGACGTCGTCCTCCAGATACACCCCCACTCTCTCGATACGGTCATCTGCCAGGCTCTGGCCCGGCGGACATTCGTCGTCGAGTTCTTCGGAAAAAAGGCCCACGCCGCGGCCGCCCCGGGTGCCGGGGCGAACGCCCTCGACGCCCTCGTCCTCTTCTACCATTCGGCCGTCCTGCCCCGGACCAAGCTCCCGGCCGGAACGCTCCTCCACGGCATCGTCGAGGCCGGCGGCGAAGCGCCGAACATCATCCCCGACTACGCCCGGGGCCGTTTCTCCCTGAGGGCCGACACCATGCCCAAGCTCGAGCGGCTCGTCGAGCACTGCTCGAGCCTGGCCCGGGACGCCGCCGCGGCGACGGGCTGCCGGGTCCAAGTGACCGAGCCCGGCCCCGGCGTCACGACATTCCGCCGAAATGCCGCCCTCGAAGACCTGTTCGCCGGCCTCTTCGAGGAGCGCGGCCGGCCCGAACCCCGAAGGGTCCGCAAATCCTACGGCTCGACCGATCTGGCCAACGTCTCCCAGATCGTCCCGACGATCGAGCCGATGATCAAGGCCAGCGACGCGCCCATCCACACCGGGGAGTTCGCCCGGGACGCCGTTAGCGCGGGCGGCGAGCGCGCCCTCCTCGACGGCGTCTACTTCCTGGCCTGCGCCGGATACCGGCTCCTGGCCGAGCCAGTTCTCCTCGAACAGGTCCGCCGGGACTTCGAGGCTTCGACGGCCGAATGAGCCGCGGGACCCGATGAAGAGCCTGCTCGAGCTGCTCGGCGAAAAGCGCGAGTGGCGCATCGTCCTCACCGATTCGGGCCTGGGCGGGCTCTCGATCTGCGCCGGCCTCGACGCTCTCATCCGGATGCGGCGTTACCGGCGAAAGATCGATCTCGTCTACGTCAACGCCTGGCCCGAGACGGGCGTCGGCTATAACGACCTTCCCGACGCCGCCGCGCGGGCGGCGGTCTTCGACCGGGCCCTGGCCGCCATGTTGGGCTACCGTCCGGACCTCGTCATAATCGCCTGCAACACGCTCTCGGTCCTCTTCGGACTGACGGAATTCGCAAAAACCCCTGCCGTCCCCGTGGTTGGGATCGTCGATGCGGGTGTGGACCTCTTCGCCGGAATGCTGCAGAAGGACACGGCAGCATCCCTCGTCATCTTCGGGACCAGGACGACGATCAATTCGGGCGAGCACGTCCGCCGTCTGACCGGGCTGGGGATCGAGCCGGAGCGCATCCGGAGCGCCGTCTGCCACGGACTCGCCGCCGTCATCGACAGGGACCCGGACGATCCCGCCCTTCCCGGCCTCGTCGAGGAGTGCGTCTCGCGGTCGCTCGCTTCCGGCGCCCCCCCGGGAAAGCTTTACGCCGGCTTGGCCTGCACCCACTACGCGTATGTCGCCGACCTGTTCCAGAGTGCGCTCGCCCGGTTCGCCGGCCGCCGGGCCGTCGTTCTCGATCCCAACAGCCAGATGATCCTGTCGCTGGCCAAAGGGAAGGACCGCGGCCTCGCGGACTCCCCCGGTCCCTTCTCCCCGGCCGTCGCCGTCGTTTCCAAGGTCGAGCTCCCCGAGGCCCAGCGCCGGGCTGTGGCTCGCCGCCTCGAAGGCCTGTCCCCCGCCACCGCGCAGGCCCTCATCGATTACACCCACGTCCCCGCGCTGTTCTGAGGAGATCGAACATGAAGATCCTGTTGCTGACCGGCCCCGGCGGCGACGCTCAGGGCTGGGGAGACATGAAGGTCACGGAGTCGATGCGCCGGGCCGCCGAATCCCTCGGCCACCCGGCCCGGATCGCCTATGTCGCCGACGAGGCCGAGTTCCTCCGCCTGGTCGACAAGCCCGAATGCGACATCGTCTGGAGCGCCCTCTACCACATCACGCCGAACGAGGCCTTCATCGGCCGCAATGCCGAAGGCCTCTGGGTCGCCGATATTTTCGACGAGCGGAAGATCCCCTACATCGGCTCGGACAGCCGGACGATGAAGGCCATGATCGACAAGTTCCGGACCCACGAGATCCTGGCCGCCGGCGGGGTGGCCGTCCCTTCGCACGTCCTAATGCACTCCGGGGACGACGCCTCGGCCGTCACCTACCCCGCGTTCGTCAAGCCCATCTGCGAGTCGCGCTCGGTCGGCATCTCCGACGAGAGCGTCGTCCACGATGAATCGGAGCTGCGGCGGCGCGTCGCTTTCATCGAGAAGGAGTTCGACGAGCCGGCCCTGGTCGAGGAATTCCTGCCGGGCGACGAGTACACGGCCCTCGTCCTCGGGAACGGGAAGACCCGCGAGGTCCTGCCGGGCCTGGTCACGGTCGAGGACGGCCACTTCCGGAACTACCGCATCCTGCGGAGCGACCTCCGGGGGGTCGGCCTGACCCGGGTCGGCCTGGCCGGGGCCCGGACCGGCGAGGCCAAGTCCCTCGGCGACGCGGCCGCCGAGGCCATGGGCTGCCTCGACCACATCCGCATCGACATGCGCGTCGACC
>DAEF01000188.1:0-5080 GCA_002495225.1 Methanoregulaceae archaeon UBA288
CGCCACTCAGGTCAGTCCTCAATTTCCACGGGGGGCGGGCGCTCGTCGATGAACAGAAGGGCGAGACGCCGGTCGACTACCGGTACTGGAAGGAGCACGGCTGGCTCGATCCCGGGGCGAGGTACTATACCGATTCGCCGGTCAACCCCGCGTACACCGCCATCGGCCGGATCGTGGAGTTCGTGATGCGGCGCGCGATCCGGATGGACTGGATGTAGGAAAGGAACCTCGTCCACCCTGTTTTGGGCCCGGATCTCTTTTCGCAGCTCCCTCGCAGGGGGAGGGCCCTCGCGCCGCCCCTCCTACAGTGCTCGAGCACGGATTGCCTCCTCCGGGTCCGACAAATTTAGAACGCTGGCACGCGGGTGATACCGTCCGATCACCAGTGGCTCGAGGCGATCCTGCCGGTGCTCTCCGGCGTGGAGCAACCGGCGAAAGTTTTCATGGACAGGGGCAGTCCGCGAAGGGGAAGCACGTTACGGGCCGGGACCCGAAGGAGGCGTTGTGCCCCGTCACGCTGGCGTAGACCTGGCTCAGTGTCCGCCCCCTCTGCTATGGAGAGGATGCCAGTTCCTTTTCGCGGGGGGCGAAGAGAGATGCCCGAACCGGCTGCCTCGCCGGCCATCGGGCGGCGCGTGCTCGAGGCCGACAGGAAGTTCCTCGCACCGCCGGGATACTGCACGACGACCACCCGGATCCTGACTGGCCCCTGGTGACCCGATAGCACGATCTTTTCTGAACGGCACGCCCGGACCACTGGACCGGTTCGTGCACCGCGGTGGAGCGGCGTCCCGGTCCCCCCATGGTCGTCACGCCCCCGGGCGCCGGGATGTCTCTGCTTTCCCGTCTGACGGCGTGATAGTTGGGGGTGTTGACCCGGGCGCGCGCCCACCAACCCGGCGCCGGGTGCCCGAAAGGGCCTCCGGCCGCGACGGGCGACGGAGGGGTGCCTTTGCGGGGACTTTGAATCAGCGGCATGCTGAGAAAAGGGGTGATGCCGGGGTCATTCGGCGCCGGACGTACTGACCGGTCCCACGGTGCCGATCCGGCCGGGGGCGACGTGTTTCCGGGGGGTCGGGACCCCCGGGCGATCAGGGCGGACCCGTCAGATCGAGTGCTCCCAGCCCTGGCCCATGTCGATCAGCGGCCGGATCTCGGTGACCTCGAAGGTCGCGAGGGCCTTGATCATGGAGGCAACGGCCTCGCCGGCGACCTTCATCATCTCCGCGAGGTACGCGTCGAGCGCCGGGCCGGCGGTGACCAGGTCGGTGAGCTTCAGGTACACCCGGATCCCCTTCCAGTCCGTGAACGCTGCCGCGGGCTCCATGATCATGAAGACCGCGTTCGGGTTCTCGCGGAGGTTCCCGAACGTCCGGTTCGCCCCCATGCCGATGACCACGGTCTTCTCGTCGGTCATGCGCGGGGAGCCCATCACGGCCATGTCGACCCTGCCGTCCTTGCTGGCCGTGCCGATCATACCGATGCGGGGCTGTTTGTTGAAGTAGTCCATCAGCTGCGACGTCATGATTCCCTCTTCGGACAGTCCGACTTCTTCTCCGTGGTCGAGGTTAAATCTTCCGCGTCTGTCGTGGCCTTTCGCGCGGGCCCGGGTAGGGGGACAGCGGGGCGCAGGAACGGCAGGCACGGGCGTGCTGCTTCGCCACCCCGCGGGCCGCGGTCGATCACCGCGGCGGGCGTGCCTGTCTCTGGACCGGGCGGCGCCCGCGCCCCATGGAACGCTATCCCCCGAACGAACGCCCGGATCGCCCGGGATCTCTCCGCCGGCCCGGGGACCTCGACGCCGGCACGCACGCTTTTCCGGCGCCGTCCCGGCTGCACTCTCCTCCTCGATCGCCGTCGTCGACTCGCCGTCGAAGACCCGCACCCCGGGTCATCCCCCTCGATGGGGCGTGGTGACTGCAGGCGTCACGGTCGAAGGCCGCCCGCCGCGACCGGGCTTCGCCGGACCGTTTCCACGACCCCCTCAGCCGCCCCGATTTTCCCGGACGAGCGGGCCGAGGAGCTGCACGAGGCGCGAGAGCCGGCCGCGGCGGAGCGCACTCTCGACGAGCGTCAGCTCCTTCTCGCCATCCGTCGTCCAGTACCTGATCCGGACGGCCCTGCCAGCGATGGAACGCACCGGTTCCACGGCCAGGATCCCCGGCAGCGAAAGATCGAAGACCGGCTTTGTGCGTCGGCCGAGGACGCCGAACGGCCCGGGCAGCGTCCCCACGCCGTAGATCCGCCGGCTGGTCAGGACGACCTCGGTGCTGTCCTGTCGGGTCCAGGAGACGGGGTCGGGCGGTGAGAACGAGACCGAGATCCCCACCGGGCCGAACCGGTAGAGCTCCTCTTCGTCTCCCCCCGTGTCCATACACACGGTGACACCATCCTGCACAAAACGGTTCCTCTGCCTACCGTCCACCCCGGGCACTCTCGGCCACAGAAGCGATGGAGCATGACCTGGTCCACCGAGCAGTATCACTGGTGGCAGTGATAGAGGCACCGGCCCCGCATTCAAAATATCCCATCAAGTGCCGGGTCATCCCTGTGATCGCGGTGGTCCGTCGAATCAGGGGGCGCTAAACGGTGCGGGCGGGCCCTGGCGGCAGCCAGACGATCTCCGTGGCGAATGCCCGGCGCGAACCAGCTCGAAAAGAGAAGGGTGTTTCCCCGGGTGTCAGTAGGTGACGATCCGCGGCAGCGCCTTTGCTTCCTCGACCCACGACTGGACCTGCGACAGGGTCGGCACCTTCCTGACCAGGTTCCTTGCCCCGTTCACCTCCTGCATCTTCGCCTCCAGGTTGCCGGGCACGCGTTTCGAGAGCTCCACGACCGTGTCGACGCCGGCCGCTTCGAGGAGCTCGGAGTACTGTCGGCCGATCCCCCGTATGCGGAACAGGTCGGCGATGTTCACCCACCTGAGGACCAGGGCGGCGGAGATGCCTGTGGCGGCAACGATCTCCTTCCGACCCTTCGCGGTCGCTCCCTTCCCGAGCAGGCCCTCGACCGTCGTGATTCCGGCCTCGGCCAGCTTGGCCTCGTACGCAGGCCCGATTCCCTCGATCTCGATGACTTTCACGGTCCACACTCCATTCGTTATTTCGATGGTCGATTGGCACGCGAATTGATGAACCTTGCCATACGCGCCTGGCCCGGTGTCCGTCCGGGCGTGCCGTCGGCCAGCTCTTCCCGGGCACGGGCGGCGGGCAGGCATGAGCGAGCCACCCGGCAGTGAGGCGAGGGCGTCCGCGACCCCCACCGCACCCCCACTTCCAGGGCCCGGCCGGCCCGGGTGGACCTTGTCGGCATCGCCAGAGTGACGGCGGACACGTCCAGCCCCCTCCCGCGCGAATAACGGATGAAGAGAGGACCCGCGACGCGGTGATCGCCATTCCGCCCGATCTCGCGTCGGAAGCCGCCCGAATCCGGCGCGCACCGGCCCCCCGGCCGACGGGGACCGGGTGTGCCGGCTCGATCAGCGCGGGCCGGCACCGTTGTCCGGGGGATGGCCCCCCAAGTCTCCTGATCAGGACCACCCGCCCCGGGGGGTTCGGTCGGGGACACGATCGACGAAAGCCCGAACAGGTCTCTCGAGAGCAGTGTCGTGAAGGTTATACCATGGGCGGGCACACCTGGGAAATGTGGAGAGGGCGTCTGCTGCACCGGGGATCGTCGCCGGTGCCCTGTTCAGTGGTGTCGCGGGCATGGTGTACATTCTCCTGCTCCACGAACCGGGGTCCCTCTTCTATTCTTTCGCTGCCCTGGTCTTTTTCGGCGGTCCGCTTGTCGGCGGAACGATCGGCGCCGCCCGGTCCCACGAACCGCGATGCCGGGCCTTTCTCGTGTCGGCCGGCACCGTCTTCGCCGCAGCGCTCGTGCTGTTCTTCGTCACCCACGCGGTCCTGCCTCAGTTCGATCGCACGAGCGTGCAGCTCCCGGAGTCCTGCAGCTGTTTTGCCGGCAGCCATCCTCCTCCCGCGCTCGCCTACGAACTTTCGGGCACGGGGACCGGCGTGCTGGTCGGCGACAGTGACCTGACGGCAGTGGTCGCGATGATCGATCGTTCCAGGGCGCCGTACGCGAGCACCGTCCACGTCGTGAACAAAAGCGACAACCGGACCCTCCGGCGCCTGGATTTCCCAAACGACACCATCAGCGCGGCGGTCGACGGGGGCATCGTGTTCCTCTACAACGACAAACTGGGATACTTCCTCGATGCCCGGACCGGCGACCCGGTACGGAAATTCCTGCTCATCGACAACTTCGGCGGCCTGAGCAGTCGCGAGCGCCCCCTCCTTCCCGGTGCCCCCGGGGAGCGCAGGCACCTGGAGACCACTGCCGTGATCTCCCTGTGGAGCACCGATGGGACAGTGCGCTCTCGCTCCCGGCTCGCGATGAACGGGGTTGCGTACAGCTGTTTTGTCGACGGCGTGACCGGGGAGATCCTGGAGCTCTGAGACGAGCACCCGCGGCGCAGCGAGGCATGCGGCGAGATAGAGAGATCCCGGACCCGGGATGGGTTCGGGAAGATCGAACCAGGGATTCATAGGCACGCCCTCGTGGCAACGGGGGGGAGGTCGTCGGCCAACCGGCCGCCACCCTCCTGCATCTCTCTCCCTCGGTTCCCCCGTGGCCCGGCCGCCGGCCTCTTTCGCGCCCGCCTCGAAAGGGGTGACCGCCAGTACTGGACAGCCGCCGGAGGAGGGTCCTAGCAGACGCGGCCCTTGTCGAGCCCGGTGATCCGGATCCCGCCGAACTGGCACTTGTTCCGGATGTTCAGGCCGATCAGAAGCGGCGTGATCTTCTCGATGATGCTCGCCCGCTCGAGCGCGCCGCAGTCGATGACGCGGAGGCCCGGGATCTTCTCGATCAGTGGGGTCACCATGGCCTTCGCGTCCCTGTCGTCGCCGCAGATCAGGCAGTCGCAGTCGATCTCCTCGTCGAGCTGCATGAACCAGGTCTGGGAGATGTTGTTGAACGCGCAGATCACCTTCGTCTCCGGCACGATTGCCTGCGCCCGCTGCGCCGCCGAGCCCTCGGGCAGGTACAGGCACTTCGTGGCCGAGCCGCCGATGGC
>DAEF01000188.1:5110-27260 GCA_002495225.1 Methanoregulaceae archaeon UBA288
AGCGTCTCCTTCTGCGCCGCGAGCGGCACGGTCAGGATCAGGACGTCGGCCTCCTGTGCCGCGTCGGGGTTCGCCATGGCCCGGACGTTCGTGGCGCCCGGGAGCAGTGCCCTGACCTTGTCCACCGCGGCTTCGGCCTTGTCGACGGTCCGCGACCCGATGATCACGTCCTCGCCCGCCTGCACGAACCGGGCGGCGATGCCGAGGCCCTGTCCGCCGGTCCCTCCTATGACTGCAACTTTCATCTCTACCTCGTTTTTCGACAGAGAAGACGTGTGTCCTGTCACGTATATACGTTCGGTTTTCTACTGTCCGCCGGGGCTCTCCTCTCTTACGGCGGGACGCGGTCCAGGCGTTCTGTCCCGGCTGGAAACGTTTCGCGGCTCCCCGACCGTGTCATTACGGCATCTTTTCGGCCGGCCCCTCGCGCGGAACTGCGATGCCGGCCGTTTCCGGGATGGGTTCCCTGTCAGCCGGGGGCCCGGATTGCCGGTGGGGGTGCGCACCGGAGAAACACCTGGACCTCCGGGGTTTGCAGCCGGCCAGTCCCGTTTCGGAACACTCTTCACGCCTCACAGTGCATACATGGTCTATCCGCGTCCGCTGGGCCGGGAGCGATCGGGGTCGGAATGAACGGGGAGGATGCCGTGCGGACGGAATGCACTGGGGCCTGGGCCGAGCGGATGCGCCGGCACCTGGCCACGCCGCACCTGTTGCCGCTCCGGCCGGGGACCGCGCTCGAGGACATCGGGCTCAACGCCCGGCCGGCCATGGACGAGGCCCGGGGCTACCTCGCCGACATCACGCAGGACGAGGAGGGGCTCCGGGGCTCCACGGTCCTGGTCGTGGAGGGCACGCCGCTCCTGCCGTTCCTGATGGCCCGTCGCGGCGCGCAGGTGACCGTCTCGACGCGCTCGACACGGTACGCCGTGTTCCTCCGCGAGTACGCGAAGAAACGGCGGGCGGAGGCGTCGGTCACCATCCTCAAGGGGCCGTTCGAGGTGGCCGCGCCCGCAGGGCCGTTCGACCTGGTCCTCGGATCGGCCGCGCTCTACACCCCGACAGTCGAGGCGACGCTCGAAGGGCTCCTCGGGCTGACGAAAACCGAACTCCACCTCTTCTGGCCCGAGAGCGCACCGCCGCAGATCCGCTTCCTGGCCGCGCAGTGGCCCACCGTCCACGGCGCTCCGTACGTGGACCCGCCGTACGCCGCGAGCCTGGCCCGCGTTCTCGAATCCCTCGGGTACGGGTTCTCGACCTCTTACACCGAGGTCGGGGAGCCGGCGATCTACCCGACGATCGGGGACGCCGTGGCGGACTGCGCGGCCCGCATGGGCGGCGTGGACTCGCGCGGCGAGGGCCATCTCCGCCGGGCGCTCAGGACCGCCCTGACCATGTATCCCGAGGGACTCCGGTTCCGCGGCACGTACCTGCGCGCCCATTTCGTCATCGACGCCCCCGAATAGGCGGACGGTGGAAGAAGAGGCCCGGACCACTCCCCCTGCCCCGTCGCCGGGAGGTGGCGCGCCCACCCGTCCCCGGGCAGGTTCCCGGCCGCGAGGTGCTCGCGGGCCTCGCCATGCTCCCTGGTCGCTTCCTGCAGGGGCTGCTTCCTCTCCTCTCCAGGAGCGGGCAGACCAGCGTCTCGTCGTTGCCGTGAGCCCGGGGTGCTCCCTCTTCATCGGCGCGACGACCGGGTTCACCGATCCCGGGGGGGACGGCACGCGCGCCTCGAGCTCCATCGCCTGGTCGCTGGACTCCGGGTGGTCCTTCCTGCATCGATCGTCCGGGACGACCCGGATAGGCTCAACCGATTGTCATCGCGCGAATACGGCATTTTCCACCGACGTCCTTCCCGGTCGTCGTCCGGGTCGATGATCCCGGTGACCGAACGCGCGGCAGGGCTATCTCGGATGAGCGCGATCGGGTACGAGAGATGCCCCCCGAGCCCGAGTTCCGGTACAAGCAGTGCCTGCTGATCCGCGCCGATTTGAAGATCTCCTGCGGCAAGCGGTGCGCCCAGATCGCCCACGCGGCCGTCGGCGCATACGAGCACGCGTCCAGGGACGAGCAGCGCGCCTGGTTCGCCGAGGGGCAGAAGAAGGTGGTGCTGAAGGTCCCGTCGCTCCAGGCGCTGTACGAGCTGAAGGTGATCGCCGAGCGGCAGGGGATCTCGACCGCGCTTATCCAGGACGCGGGCCTGACCGAGGTTGCCCCGGGCACGGTCACCGCCCTCGGGCTCGGGCCGGCCCGCTCGGAGGTGCTCGACCGGGTGACGGGCGGGCTTTCGCTCTTATGATCCCGTCGTCCGACCCGGTCGAGCGGGCGCTCGGCCTCTGCTGGTACGCGAACGACGCCCCCGGCATCGGCGGCCGGATCCGGGCCTCGCCCGAGGAGTTCGTGGTCGAGGAGTGCGAGACCCCGCCGCCGCTGACCGGCGGCCCCTACCTCGTCTGCCGGCTGACGAAGCGGAACTGGGAGCAGTCCAAGGCCGTCCGTGCCGTCTCCGACCGGCTCGGCATCAGCCACCGGCGGATCTCGTTCTCGGGTACCAAGGACCGGCGGGCCGTGACGACCCAGCTCGTGGCCCTCTACCACGTCGAGGCCGACGCAATCCGCGCCCTCTCGATCCCGGACCTCTCCCTCGAGCCGCTCGGCCAGGCGAACCGCGGGCTCGCGCTCGGCGACCTCGCGGGCAACCGGTTCCGGCTCGTGATCCGCGACTGCGACCCCGAGGACCTCGAGGCGCGCTGCTCGGCGGCCCGGGCCGCGGTCGCGGCCGGCGCCCCGAACTACGTCGGGCTCCAGCGCTTCGGCGTGGTCCGGCCGGTCACGCACCTGGTCGGCCGCCTCCTCGCCTCGGGGGACGTCACGGGGGCGGTCACGGCCTACATCGGGCAGTCGTTTCCGACCGAGGCCGAACCCGTCCGGGAGGCCCGCGAGGCCTTTCTCGCCGACCGCGACCCCAAGGCCGCGCTCTCCCGGTTCCCCGTCCCCCTCCGGTTCGAGCGGGCCATGCTCCACCACCTGGCCGGGACTCCCGACGACTTCGCGGGGGCGCTCCGCGCCCTGCCGCCCAAGCTCGCCTCGATGCTCGTCTCGGCGTACCAGTCGCACCTCTTCAACCGCGCCCTCTCGGCGCGGTGCGCGCGCGGGCTCGCGCTCGACGAGGTCGAGGCCGGCGACCGGCTCGTCTTTCCCGACGGCCGGGTCGACACGGTCGCGGAGCGAACCCTCGGCCCGGCGCGGCTGCTCGTGAAGCGGGGCCGGGCCGCCGTCGGGATCCAGATGCCCGGGAGCGAGCCGTTCCGCGAGCTCGGCGAGACCGACGCGGTGACGAGAAGACTGATGGAGGCCGACGGCGTCGACGAGGCCGGGATCGGGCGGGCGGCCGCGCTGGTCGGCACCCCGTTCTCGGGCGCGGTGCGCGCCATCCGGCTCGCGGCCGCAGTCGACGTCGCCATCGACGGCACCACCGTGACCCTCGCGTTCGCACTCGGGCCGGGCCGCTACGCGACCACGATCTGCCGGGAGTTCATGAAGGCCGACCCGCTCCGCATGGTCTAGGGATAGACCACGTCGTACTCGGTCACCAGGTTCGTGCCGCAGAGGTAATGGGCCTTGAGCGAGAGCCGGATCATCTCGTCCTCCGAGTCGATCCGCATGCCGCCCACGAGCGAGGGGGTGTCCTCGCCGCCGACGATGAACGGGAGGTGGATCAGCCGGATCTCGTCCACGAGCCGGTGGTGGAGCATGTGCCAGTTCAACGTCGGGCCGCCCTCGATCATCATCCGCCGGACCCCGTAGTCCATGACGAGCCGCTCCATCAGCAGGGGCAGGTCCACGCGCTCCTCGCCCGCGACGACGACGCCGACGCCCGCGTCTCGGAGGGCGGCCACGCGGTCGGCCGGGGCGCGGGCCGAG
Organism: Methanoregulaceae archaeon UBA288; assembly: GCA_002495225.1. GTDB lineage: Archaea > Halobacteriota > Methanomicrobia > Methanomicrobiales > Methanospirillaceae > UBA288. The sequence continues at coordinate 9,035 of DAEF01000188.1, forward strand.
ACCGCGATCACGGTCGGCGCGTCGGGCTTGAGCACGTTCGCGTCCGGCGGCAGGGAAGCGTCCGAGGAGGGGATCACGCGGATCGGGCTCTTCCCCTCGATGTAGCGGACGGTCAGGAAGGAGTTGTCGATCCGGATCGTGTTCGACCCGACCATGATGGCGTCGCATGCCGCCCTGGTCTCGTGGAGGAGCACCTCCGTCTCCGGGGCCATGAACTTCATCAGCCGCTTGCTCGATGCCCCGCGCTTCAGGGTCAGCTTCCCGTCGGCCGTGATCTCGGACATCATCAGCACGTGCGGGCGGGTGCGGTCGTCTGGCATGGTTACTCCGTAATATCAGGCGTGCGCGCCGGGGAGATAAAAAGGGGCGCGGTCCGGCGCGACCCCTGCTTTTATCCGGGGGCGGAGCCGAGATCATAAGAACGGCCTTCGCAGCGGGGGCCGCAGGGGAGACGGCGTGAACATTACTGCACTCCGGCCCAGGCTCAGGCAGTATATCGAGCCGTTCCTGGACCGGTTCGTCGGGCTGCGGCTGACACCGAACCAGCTCTCGCTCCTCTCGCTCCTCTTCGGCCTCGCCTGCGCCGCGCTCTTCGCGTCGCGCCACTTCTTTCTCGGGGCCCTCCTCCTCTTCGCCTCGGCCGTGCTCGACCTCGCGGACGGCGTCGTGGCCCGTCTCACCCACCGCCACTCCTGCTTCGGCGCCGTCTTCGACTGGATCGTGGACAAGTACGTCGACGCCGCCGTCCTGCTCGGGATCGGGCTCTCGGGGATCCCGATCCTCTCGGCCGTCCTGCCCGTGCCGCCCGTCGCCGACGCAGGAGTCGTGATGCTCGCGATCGTCGGCTCGCTCATGAACACCTTCATCAAGCCCGTGGTGTACGCCGAGGTCGGCTACGACGCGCGCGACGACGGGAAGATCCAGGACCCGCTCGAGGGCGTCGGGTTCTTCGGCCGGCCCGAGACCGTGCTCGTGCTCTGCCTCGCGGGGGCCGCGTCCCTCGTGGTGGGCTCTTCCGCCATGGCCGTCGCGGTGGTGCTGATCGCGGCCGGCACTAACCTCTCGGCCGTCGAGCGGGTGCTCTACCTCTACCGACGGCTTGCATGAGGTCGTCGCGGTAGAGATCGACCAGGTCGGCCGCGAGCTCGCCGAGGGCCGGGATAATCCTGAAGAGGGCCCAGGCGATCAAAACCAGGACCAGGAGCGCGCCGAGCTCGGCGACCACGTTGTGCGCCCAGAAGAACGACTCGTACCCGAACTCGCCGTTGCTCNNTCTGCGGCAGGTACGGGAACCACTGCTCCGTGTACGCGATGATCACGAAGACGTTCCGGACCATGTTCAGCACCCAGATGACGGGCGCGACACAGAGGAACGCGAGCACCTTCTGGCGGAGAGTGGTCGGGACGGCGAACGCGACCCCGAGCATGATCGCGATCGACTGGATCCCCGTGCAGGCCAGGATGATCTCGACGCGGAGGCCGTTGTGGATGAAGATGTTCCAGGCCCAGAGCGGNNGTAGAACGCGAAGGGCGCGTAGAGCACGAACGCGATGGCGGCGCCGCGCGTCAGCGCCTCGACCCGCGCATCACCCGAGAGGAGGCGCCGGGCGGTGATCCAGAGGAACGGGAGCGCGGCAACCGTGATGGCCGGGTAGACGAAGTTGTTCTCGGCCGCGAACTCGGGCAGGAGCGCGACGAGCACGAGCACCATCCCCGCCCAGCCCGCGACCCCCGCGTACCGGCGGTGGGGCCCCGGCACGAGGAAGAGCGCGAAGGCGAGGGCCGAGGCGAGGACGAGGTACCCGATCATCAGTAGATCTCGTCGACGGGCCGCTTTATGGATTTCTCTCGGGGCAGAAAGGCCCCGTCGGAAGGCTTAATCTGGTCTCGGCTCGAAAAGCTGAACGATGTTCTGTCCGCAGTGCAAGAGCCTGATGATCTCCAGTGCGGGCCAGCTCAAGTGCCGCCGGTGTGGCTATATCCGGCAGATCACCGACAGCGACCAGATGACGCGCACGCGGGTGCGCCAGGAGAAGGAGATCGCCTTCTTCGACGAGGCCGACGACATCTCGACCAAGCCGACGATCGCCACGAAATGCCCCGAGTGCGGGCACAACCTGGCCTTCTGGTGGATGCGCCAGCTCCGGTCCGCCGACGAGTCCGAGGTCCGGTTCTTCCGGTGCGTCAAGTGCGCCCACACCTGGCGCGAGTACGACTGACGGCACGGTCCCACCCTTTTTTGCCGGCCCCCTCCAACCTTACCGCATGCGCCCCCTCTACCTCGGCCGCATCCAGCTCCGCTGGTGCGACGCCTGCCACGTCCCCGTCCTCGACGAGGTCTGCGGCCTCTGCGACGGGGCCACGCGCGCGGTCCCGGTGACGCCGCCCGGCGACGCGCGGCCTGCCTTTCCGGCCGACGTCGCGCTCGTCAACCGGATCTATGCCGACCACTTCGGTGCCCCGCTCATCCCCGACGGCGCGCTCGCGCTGATGAACAAGGTCCCCGATCCCGACCGGATGGAGGAGGTCGTGGTCGGCGGCGCCGTGGTCGGGCACATCCGGTACCTCCCGGCGGAGGACCGCTGGGAGCCGATCCCGCGAATCGAGGCCGGCGCCCTCATGAAGCCGACGCGCCGGTTCGTGGTCGTGAACGAGGGCGCGGTCCCGTCGATCCGCGACCAGGGCGCGAGCCTGCTCGCGCCGGGGCTGCGCTCGATCGACGACGAGGTCGAGGCCGGCGACGAGGTCTTCATCCTCGCCCCGGACGGGAGCGTGATCGGCGTCGGGCGCGCCCGCGTCTCCGCTGCCGAAGCCCGGACCATGGAACGCGGCGCGATCGTGCGGACCCGCCGGAACGTCTCGAGCCCCTGCGTGCCCGGGCCCGCCACCCGGGCCGACGCAGTCGCCGCGAACGCCCCGGTCCTCGACCGGTACGAGGCGACGGCGGTAGCGTTCGCCCGGGAGGTCGCGGCCTCCTACCCCGACGTCCCGGTAACGATCTCGTTCTCGGGAGGCAAGGACAGCCTCGCGACCCTCCTCGTGGTCAGGAAGGCCTTCGGCACGGTCCCGCCCCTCCTCTTTGCCGACACCGGCTTCGAGTTCCCCGAGACCTACGCGAACATCGACGAGGTCGCGGCGTGGTGCGGCGCCGAGGTCGTCCGGTCCTCGGGCGAGACCGCCTTCGACGAGACCTTCGCCGAGCAGGGCCCGCCCGCGGTCGACGCGCGCTGGTGCTGCGACGTCTGCAAGCTCGCCCCGATCGGCGAGGCGATCCGGGGCCGCTTCGGCGAGTGCGTCTCGTTCATCGGGCAGCGGAAGTACGAGTCGGCCAAGCGTGCGAAGAGCCGCCGGGTCTGGCGGAACCCGGCCCTCCCCGTCCAGCTCTCGGCCGCGCCGATCCATACCTGGACGGCACTCCACGTCTGGCTCTACCTCTTTCGGGAAGAGGCGCCGTACAACCGGCTCTACGAGCAGGGGCTCGACCGGATCGGCTGCTATATCTGCCCGTCGAGCGACCTTGCCCTCCTCGGGATGATCGAGAACGGGTACCCGGAGCTCATGGGCGCGTGGAACGAGCGCCTCAGGGCCTGGCAGCGAGAGAAAGGGCTGCCCGACGAGTGGGTGAACGAGGGGCTCTGGCGGAGGGCCGGCACGAATGAGACGGGTCGCGGTCGTTGACTACGGCCTCGGCAACCTCCGCTCGGTCTCTCGGGGGCTCGAGCGGGCCGGCGCCGTCGTCCGCCTCACCGCGGATCCGAACGAGATCCTGTCCGCGGACCGTATCGTGCTGCCCGGCGTGGGCGCGTTCCACGAGGGGATGACCCAGCTCCGCCCCCTGGTCGATGCCATCCGCGAGGCCGTCGCGCGCGTGCCCGTGCTCGGCATCTGCCTGGGCATGCAGATGCTCCTCGAGTCGTCCGAGGAGCACGGGCGGCACCGGGGCCTCGAGCTCGTCCCCGGGGAGGTGCGCGCCTTCCCGCGCGTGCCCGGGTGCAAGGTCCCGCACATGGGCTGGAACACGATCCTCGCCGAGCAGCCGGACGACCCGCTCCTGGACGGGCTGGGGCGCGAGGAGTACGTCTACTTCGTCCACTCCTTCTACGCGCGCACGCGGCCCGCGGAGTGCCTCTGCTCGACCGACTACGTCCTGCCGTTCTCGTCCGCCGTCCGCTCGGGCAACGCCTGGGGGGTGCAGTTCCACCCCGAGAAGAGCGGCGCGGTCGGGCTCCGCATCCTGGAGAACTTCATCGAGCGGTGCTGACCGGCCCGGTCAGTGCACCGCGATCCAGAGGTTGACGTTCCGGTAGGCGGCCGCGACCCGGTCCGCGCCGGTCACGCTCGCGGGCGGGACCTCGGCGCCCGGGACACCGGCCTTGAAGAGCAGGAACTCGACCCTGTTCGCGTCCTTGTCGGAGACCGAAACCTGGTACGGCTGCTCGTAGGTCTGGCCGTCGAGCAGTTCGACCCGCACGGTGCCGATCTGGGTCATGGAGTTCACCTGCGTTCTGTTCGTCGAGGCGAGGATGGTCTCGCGGGCCGCCCAGACCTCGATTACGTAACTCGTGGAGACCCCCTCGTGGTTCGTGACCCCGATGACGACGGGTTCGCCCCGCCCGGCGCGAAGGTCGTAGAGGTAGTCCTCGGCGATCCCGTCGTTGCCGAGCAGGTAGAACTCGGAGAACGGCTCCTCGCGGGGCGGGAGCTGCGTCAGGAAGATCGTGAGCCCGATGGCGGCGACGACCGCGATCAGCAGGACCCAGGATACCAGCTTGTCAAGACCGGACGTGGCCACGAGAATACTCCGTTCCGCGGAGGCGCCCGCTGCCGGCACGGGCTCCGGGTCCGTCCCGCCGGCGGCGGGCGCACTCCGCGATGTAACAGGTTATTTTTGTGCCGGGACGAAAAAAGGGTATCGGCGCGGTCAGAGGTTCTTGAGCGCGACCAGGTCCTTGACCCCCGTCAGGCGCCAGACGAGGGAGCGCTCCTCGCGGGCGATCGCCTCGGGCGGGTCCTCCGGCGAGTGCCCGAGCGCCCCGAGAATGTTGTTCGAGAGGTGACGCCCGACGATCAGGTCCACGAACCGCTCCCGGACCAGCTTCTTCTCGATCGAGTCCTCGACCTCCTCGAGCCGCCCCTGCATGGTCACGAACGTGTAGTAGGAGAGGTCGCTGCTGTACCGCTCCACCTCGACCGAGACGTACGGGCTCTTGCGGAAGTAGTCGATCTTCTTTCCGTACTTCGTCGAGAGGAAGTAGAGGAACCGGCCGTCGAAGACGTAGAGGAACGGGGCGATATACGGGTACTTGTCACCCTGGAACGCGATCCGGCAGAGGTAGCCCTCCGCGATCAACCGGTCGTACTCCTCCTTGTCCATCCGCGGAATCCTGACGATCTCCATGGTCCCTCGATCTGATCTGGTGGGGGGAAGGACTTAAACTATTTGCCTCCGCGGGGCGCCGGGCGAAAAGGGGATATGGGCGGGCGCCCTCTTAAAATTGCCATGGCGAAACGCGCGGACCCGGCGGAGGAGCTCGCCCGGCCCGCGGGCGACGACACGACCACGCTCTCGCACCAGCGCGTGGTCCGGCCGTCCGAAAAGTCCGGGCTCCCGCCGGGCTCGCTCGTCTACGTGGGCGAGCGCCCTCCGGGCGAGCCCCTCGTCACCGCCATCCGCTTCGGCCCCGCCGGCTACGAGGAGCGCCCCGCGTGCTGCATCGAGGAGGCCTTTCCGCTGGACCCGTCCTGGCCCGTCACCTGGATCGACGTCGTCGGCCTGGACCCGGCAACGGTCCGCGCGATCGGGAAACAGCTCTCGATCCACCCCCTGGTCCTCGAGGACATGTTGAACACGCGGACCCGCCCCAAGTTCGAGGTCTTCGAGGACCACGTCTACCTCTCGCTCAAGGCCATCGCGCTCGACGAGCCGGGCGAAGAGCTCCGGGTCGAGCAGGTCTCGGTGGTGCTCGGCCGGAACGTGGTGATCTCGATCCAGGAGGCCCCCGGCGACGTCCTCGAGCCCGTCCGCGAGCGGATCCGCCGGGACGGCCGGATCCGTCAGCTCGGCGCGGACTACCTCGCGTACGCGCTCGTGGACGTAGTCGTCGACGAGTACTTCGCCGTGCTCGAGCAGCTCGACGAGCGCGGAGACTCTCTCGAGGACCAGGTGCTGGCCCGGCCCACGCCCGAGACGCTCCGGGACGTGCATACGCTCAAGCGGGCCTTGGTCGAGTTCCGCCACGCCCTCTGGCCGCTCCGCGAACTCGTCCTCCGGGTCGAACGAGAGAGCACTCCTCTGATCGACCCCTCGGTGCTTATCTTCTACCGGGACATCTACGACCACACGGTCCAGATGATCGAGACGGTCGAGTCCCTCCGCGACGTGGTCGCGGGCATGCTCGACATCTACCTCTCCTCGGTCTCGTACCGCCTCAACGAGATCATCAAGGTCCTGACCCTCTTCTCGACGATATTCATGCCGCTTACCTTCATCGTCGGCGTCTACGGCATGAACTTCCGGTACCTGCCCGAGCTCGAGTACCGCTGGTCGTACCCGGTCCTCTGGGTGCTCATGATCGGGATCTCGGTCACGATGCTCCTCTACTTCCGGCGCAGGCGCTGGATCTGAGTGCGGGCGGCCTTCCAGGGATAGGGGAGGACCGCGTAGAGCAGGGCCGAGACGACGAGCACGGGGACCACGGTCCAGAGCGCGAACGAGAGCGACCAGAGGTCCGCGATGTAGCCCGTCGCGGCGACGCCGATCCCGCCCGCTCCGACCACGACCCCGAGCATCACCCCCGAGGCGAGGCCGACCGCGCGCGGCATCAGCTCGTGGCTGAGCGCGACCGTGATCGCGAAGGTCGACCAGAGGCCGAAGCCGAAGAGCCCGAGCAGGGCGAGCGAGAGCGCGCCGTCGGTCAACAGGAACCCGGCATAGGCCGGGATGGCGAGCCCGAGGCCCACGAGCACGAACTCCTTTCTCCCGAACCGGTCCGAGAGGGACGCCCCCGCGAGCTGGCCCCCGACGCCGGCGAGAAGCATGGCCGACGTGATCAGGTTCGAGCCGACCAGGCCGATGCCGCGCGAGACGAGGAACGCGGGCAAGAACCCGATCACGGCGAAGAGGGCCCACGCGCGGATGACGGAGGCGATCGAGAGGATCGCGAACGCCCCCGGCCGGTTCTCGGGGGCGTCGTCGGCCGGTCGTGGCGTCGTGACGCCCACCCTGAGGGAGCTCTGCCGGAGCAGGGGCGCGATCAGGACGGCCGGGAGCGCGACCAGGGGGAGGCCCGCGAGGCCGAACCGTCCGAGCAGGAACCCGGCGAGGAGCGGGCCGAGCGCGAACCCGAGGTTACCGCCGACCACGAAGTACGAGATGGTCCGACCGCGTTCGCCCTCGGGGGCCGCCCGGCTCACGGTCGAGAGCGCGAGCGGGTGGAAGGCCGCGTGCATCATCCCGGCGATGGCCGCGAGCAAAACCAGGACCGGGAACGAGGTGGTCAGACCGAAGAGCCCGATTGCGACCCCGCCCACGAGCATGGTCAGCGCGAGCGGGATGGTCCGCCCTTTCGCGTCGGCGAGCCAGCCGAAGACGGGCTGGACGAGGGACGAGGTCATGTTGTACGCCGTCAGGAGGAGGCCCGCGAGCAGAAACGAGAGCCCGCCCTCGCTGACGAGGACCGGGATGACGGCCGGGATCACGGTCGTGTAGATGTCGATGCTGAGGTGGCCGAGCGCCAGCCGGAGTACCTGCCCGGAGACCCGTTTCACGGGACCAGGCTCCGGATGCGGACGCACTCGACCGGGATCTCCACCACTGCCTTCCGGTGGTGGGCCATGGACCGCGGCAGGGCGAGGCGTGCGGCGACCGTCTCCAGGACCTCCCCGCGGCCCGCGATGTAGCGCTCGAGGAACGGAAGGGTGCCCGCGTTGAAGAGCCCGTAGACCGACCGGCCGTGCGCGAGGGCCGCGTCCACGAACGGGCGGTCCGCGTGGGTGACCTGCGCCCCGAACGGCGGGTTCATCACGACCGTGTCGTAGACCCGGCTCCGCACCGGCTCGGGCAGGTCGGCGACGTCGCCCCCGACCCACTCGACGGCGACGCCGAGCCGCTCCGCGTTCGTCCCGGCGACCGCGATCGCCGCGCGGTCCGTCTCGACGCCTGTCACGCTCGCCGCGCCGAGGAGCGCGGCCCCGCAGGCGAGGACGCCCGTGCCGCTCCCGAGGTCGAGGACGGCCCGGCCCCCGATCTCGCCGTGGCCGGCCGCGAAGAAGAGGAGGCGGGCCGCGAGCGGGGCCGGCGTCGGGTACTGCTCGAGCGCCGGGCGCGGGGACGCGAAGCCCTCGAGCCCCTGGAGCGCGATCTCGAGATGGCGCAGGCGCATGGTCATTCGCACTCGTCGACGGCGTAGTCGTCCCAGGCGCGGACGCCGGTGGCGACCTCGAACTCGGCCGGCGCGAGGACGGGGGCCGGGAACCGGATCCCGTCGTCGTACGCGAGCCGCGGGCAGGCCGTGTTCACGTACGCCTCGCACCCGAGGTTCGTGAGCGCGTCGGGCGTCACCTCTTCGAGCGCGACCACGACGGCCCTTTCGGGGGCGAGGGCGGCGAGTCTCCTCGCGAGCTCCTCGCGCCGCTGCCCGGACTTGGTCGAGAGCAGGACGCCGATCGTCGCGGCGCTACGGGCCCGCTCGATCCGGGCGAAACGGCGGCGGAGCAGCCGGTCGGGATCGACCTCCTCGGCCGTGCCCCTATACGGGTCGCACGCGATCACCCGCGCCCGTGTCGCGAGCGCGACGCCGAGGGGGTGGAAGACGCCCGTCCCGAGGAAGAGGATCTCGTCGGCCCCGGTCTCCCTCGCCGCCCCGAACGAGCAGCCGAGCACCTGGCCCGGGAGCGGGGTCCGCGGCGTCGGCCCGCCGATCCGCGCCTCGATCCCGTGCGCGGCGAGGAGTTCGGCCGCCGCCGAAAGGAGGTGCGCGTGCTGGGCCGTGGTCACGAGCCCGACGACCGTCCCCCGCAGGAGCGGGAGCGCGGCCTCGACCGCGGCGAGGTCCGCGTCGATCTCGAGCGGGAGGTAGAGGACCCGGTCGTCGGTGGCGCCGAGCGGGGTGTGCCCGACGTGGACGAGCACGTCGCCCTCCTCGCGCGAGAGGTCGCAGGCCCCGTAGCACGGGTTGCCGTCGAGCGTCACCGAAAAGCCCCGCGCCTGGAGGGCGAGGGCGAACGCGGCGCCCCGGCGGCGGAGCCCGTCCGGGAACTGGAGCGTCACCGAGCGGGCGCCGCGGCGCCCGAGCTCGGCCGCGAGCGCGTCGATGTCGATCTCGAACGGGTCAGGGGCCGTGCCCGATCACCTTCACGCAGTCCGTGACCTCGATCTCGACGAGGTACTTGTAGGGGCGGCCGATCTCGGGGCTCCCGCGCTTGATCGCGACGCAGACATCGACCACCTCGACCCCGATCAGGGCGAGCGCGCCGAGGATGGCGTTCATGGTCCCGCCGGTCGAGAGGACGTCGTCGATGATCGCGACCCTCATCCCCGGGCGGAGGCCGTTGATGTAGAGCTCCCCTTTCGAGTACCCGGTCGCCTGGTGGACCGCGCATTCCCCGGGCAGATCGTATCGCCGTTTCCGCACCACGTTGAGCGGGATGTCGGTCATCAGCGAGAGGGTCGTGCCGAGGTGGATTCCCATCGCCTCGGCGACCACGATCATGTCGATCGACTCCAGGTCCATGACCCGGACCATCGCGCACCCGATCTCGCGGAGCAGGGCCGGCTCCACGACCGGGATCCCGTCCGAGACGGGGTTGATGAAGTAGTGATACTCGCCCCGCCGCACCATGGGGCAGGACTCCAGGGATTCGGTCAGCCGCTCATACATAGTGCGCCTCTGCGTCGATGAGGAACCGTTCGATGACGTCGCCGGTCACGTGGGGCATGCAGACGATCCGCATGTCGCCCCGGCGGGTGAACGAGACCCGCCATCCCGGCGGCGCGGACGCCGTCCGGAAGGTCGCGACGTTGACGTCGGGGGTCGCGGCCCGCTCCAGGCCGAACGCCTCGAGCCCCTCGGTCAGCCGCCGCGTGTTCTCCATGCAGCCCGCCACGACGGCGCGCATCCCCTCCCGCCCGAGGTGCTCGAGGACCGCCCAGGCGGCGACCACGGGCGCACCGGGGCGCGTGCCCGCGAGCGTGTACTCCTGCTTGACCGTCAGGTACGGCGTGTCCACGTTCAGGAGGTCCAGCACGCTCTGGTCCCGCACGAGCAGGCAGCCGGCCGGGATGGTGGACATGCCCATCTTGTGCGGGTCGACCGCGATCGACGAGACCCCCGGGAGGGCAAAGTCGAAAGGCGCCGGGTCCGGCAGGAACGGGACCACGAGCCCGCCGAAGGCCGCGTCGACGTGGAAGAAGAGGTCGTGCTCCTCCGCGAGCCGGGCGAGAACCGGGATCGGGTCGACCATGCCGTACTCGGTCGTCCCGACCACGCCCACAAGCCCGACCGTGGCGTCGTCGACCTGGGCTTCGGCTCCGGCCGCGTCCACGCGGAAGTCCGGCCCGAGCGGGGCCGTCCGCATCTCGAGGCCGAGCATGCGGCAGGCCTTCTCGAACGAGAAGTGCGACGAGGCCGGCACCACGACGTTCGGCCGCTCCACGGGCCGCCGGGCCTTCGCGATCCGCAGGGCCTGGATGTTCGACTCGGTCCCGCCCGAGGATGCGTACCCGGCCGCGCCGGGCAGGTGGTAGAGCGCGCCGAAAAGGCCCACGAGCCGCCGCTCGATCTCGGCCGTGCCCGGAAAGAGCCCGGGGTCGCCCAGGTTCGTCTCGAGGAACTGGACGTGCGCCCGGACGGCCACCGGGTGGGGGAGGGTGCACATCGAGGAGAGGATCGAGCAGTGGGGGAGGTCCCCGGCCTTCTTCTCGTCGAGAAGTGAGAAGACCTCCTCCTCTGGAAGGCCGCACTCACGCATTCGAGCGCCGCGCCGCGTCGAGGAGGATACGGTGCTCGGTCCTGGCGACGGCCTGCCGGATCTTCGCGACCGCATCGATGTTCGCCGAGACCGAGGCGATCCCGTGGTCGACGAGCCACTCGGCCATCTCCGGGTCCGACCCGGCCTGGCCGCAGATCGAGCACTCGACCCCGTACTCGCGGCAGACCCCGATCGCGTAATCGATCAGTTTGAGCACGGCCGGGTGCTTCGGCTTGTACATGTGGGTCAGGTACTCGTTGTTCCGGTCGATCGCGAGCGTGTACTGGATCAGGTCGTTCGTCCCGAACGAGGCGAACTTGATGCCTGCCTCGCAGAACTCCTCGATGATCAGGGCCGAGCTCGGGATCTCGATCATCACGCCCAGGGTGACGTTCTCGACGTCGACGCCGAACGAGGCCATCATCGCCTTCGCCTGGCGGAACTCGTCGGGGTGGCCGACGAGCGGGAACATCACGCCGAGGTTCTCGTAGCCCTCGGCCCAGAGCCGCTTGAACGCCTCGACCTGGAGTCTGAACTGCTCGGGGGCGTGGATGTCGCGCCGGATCCCGCGCCAGCCGAGCATGGGGTTGTGCTCGTGCGGCTCGTCCTCGCCGCCCTCCATGTTCCTGAACTCGTCGGTTGGGGCGTCGATCGTCCGGACCCAGACGGGCTTGCCCGGGAAGGCGTCGAGCACGGTCCGGATCCCGTCGTAGAGCTCCCTGATGAACTCCTCCTCCTTCCCGTTCTTGATGAACCAGCTCGGGGTCTTGCCGAGCCCGAGCATCAGGTGCTCGATCCGGAGCAGGCCGACGCCGTCGGCCCCGGTAGCCGCCGCGCGCTGGGCGGCCTCGGGGATGGAGACGTTCACCTTGACCGAGGTCGCGGTGATCAGGGGCGCCGCGGCCGCCTGGCTCGCGACCTCGGCAACCGCCTTCGGGAGCGGCGCCGGCGCGACCTCCCCCTCGTACACGACCCCCTTCTCTCCGTCGACCGTGACCATCTGGCCCGTTGACAGGACCTGGCTCGCCGTGCGCGAGCCGACCACGGCCGGTGTCCCGAGCTCGCGCGAGACGATCGCAGCGTGGCAGGTCATGCCGCCCTCATCGGTCACGATCGCCTTGACCTTCCGCATGGCCGGGACCATGTCGGGGTTCGTCATCTTCGTGACGAGGATATCCCCCTCCTTGACGATCCCGATCCCCTTGGCGTCCGCGATGATCACGACCCGGCCGGAGGCCGTTCCGGGCGCGGCGCCGATCCCCTGGACCAGGACCTTCGCCTCAGTCGGCTTGGTCGCGCCGCTGCTCACCACGTTCTGGGCCATGCCGATCGTCGTGATCGGCCGCGACTGGAGGATGTACAGGTTCTCGCCGACGATCGCCCACTCGACGTCCTGGGGCACGCCGTAGTGGTCCTCGGCGATCCGGCCGAACATCGCGAGGCGGGCGACCTCTTCGTCCGAGAGGACCTGCGCCTCCTGGCGCGAGATCGCGACCTCGACCTCGCGGGTTCCCTTCGCGCCGTCCGAGACGATCTCGACGAGCTTCCGCGCGATCAGGCGGTCCACGACCTTGCCGGCGCGCTGGTCGTACACGTAGTTGTCGGGCGAGACCGTGCCCGAGACGACGGCCTCGCCGAGGCCCCACGACCCCTCGACGATCGTGAGGGGCTCTCCCGTGACGGGATGGCTCGTGAACATGACCCCCGCCTTCTCCGAGTGGATCAGCTGCTGCACCACGACCGCGATGTTGACCAGGTGATCGTCGAAGCCCTGCTTGGCCCGGTAGTAGATGGCGCGGGCGCCGTAGAGCGATGCCCAGCACTTCTGGACCGCCTCGATCAAATCCTCTTCGCCGCGAATGTTGAGGAACGTCTCCTGCTGCCCCGCGAACGAGGCGTCGGGAAGGTCCTCGGCCGTGGCGGACGAGCGGACGGCGACGATCAGGGGTTCGGGGGCCAGCTTCCGGTAGGCTGCCCGGATATCGTCCGCGATCTTCCGGGGCATGGGGGCCCCGAGCACGAGATCCTGCGCCTCCTTCGCCGCGGCGTCGAGCGCCTCGCTATTCTCGACGTCGAGCTCCCTGAACTTCGAAAAGATACGTTCTTCGAGGTTCGCCTCGATCAGGAACCGGCGGAAGGCCTGGGCCGTGACCACGAAGGCCTTGGGAACGGGCAGTCCGAGCGAGGCCATCTCGCCCAGGCTGGCCCCTTTCCCGCCCGTCGACGTGATGTCCTCTTTTCGTATTTCTTCCAGTAATAGCGTGTTGGGAACATTCTCGGGAATGCCGCTCATTTCTCGCCTCCTTTTGAATTTTCTCGATGAATCAGCGTGATTTGTGACGTCAATCGCTGCCGGCGCTGGCGGGCTTAGCGATAGTCGGGTACCTATTGGCGCCCACCGTGCATAACTACTGTCGCTTTGCTATCCGGAATCGAATCGGGACAAAAGGGGTTAATGGCGTCCTGTCAGATAAATGTGATACTATATCATTTTTATATTAAAGTCTTTTTCGCTTTCCGGCCAGGAGCGCCGCGGTCGAGACGATGCACAGGGCGGCGAGGACCGCGATCCCCGAGACCCCCGTCTGCGTCTGGTCGACCCGCGTCAGGTTCGCGGCGAGTGTCGCCGTCTGGCCGGCCCGCACCTCGACCGACTGCTCGCGCTCGATATAGCCGTCGAGCGAAAACCGTACCGTGTGCGGCCCGGACGGGACGTCCGAGATAAAGAACGGGGTCGTGCCCTTGAAGAGCCCGTCGATCGCGACCCTGGCGCCGGACGGGGTCGAGTTCGCCTGGATCGCCCCGCGGTCCCCGAGGAGCGTGGGTGCCGCGGTCCCAGGCTGGTTGCCGGCGGCAACGAGCCGGGGCCTGACCTTGACCGTCGCATCGGGCATCACCTGGACCGTCAGGCGGTACTCGTCGTAGCCCTCGAGCCGGACGGAGAGGGTGTGGCTCCCGACGCTCACCCCGGTCAGGTCGAGGTCGCCGTAGGAGGTCGTGACCCCACGGTACTCGTCGTCCAGGTAGACGGCGGCCCCGGCCGGCTCAGACGAGACCGCGATCCCCCCGTCCGAGGACGCCGGGAGGAGCTGGAGGTACGCGTTCACCGTGACCGTGGCCCCGGTGGACACCTGGGCCGTGCTGGACCAGTCGGCGTACCCCGGGTGGTCGAGCTCGATCCGGCGCGATCCTGCGGGTGCCGCGACCGTCAGCGGCGTCACGCCGCGGTACGCCCCGTCGACGAAGACGGACGCGCCCTCCGGCGTCGAGACGACCGAGACGAACCCGACCGAGGGGGAGGGGGTCAGCACCGGGTCCAGGTAGGTCATGACCCCGTTCTGGACCTCGACCGTGTTCGTGTAGCGGGCGTACCCCGGCAGCTCGAGTGCGACCTCGTGTCGGCCGGGCGCGAGGCTGCTCATCGTGATCGGCGTCCTGCCCCGGTACCCCCCGTCGAGGAGCACGTCGGCGCCCGACGGGGACGAGACGATCGAGACCGAGCCGGTCTGGCTCGTAGTCGAGGAGAGCGTGATGCGGATCTCGCTGCGCTGGCCCGAGCCGATCCAGAACGGGTGCCGCCCGTCGACATGGCCGCTCTTCGAGAGGACGAGCTGGTGCGGGCCCGGCTCGATGTTCTCGACCACCAGGGCGTCGTTGCCGAGCGGCGTCAGGCCCTGGTAGACCCCGTCGAGGGTCACCGAGGCCCCACCGGGGGCCGATCGGACGGCGATCGAGCCCGCGGCGATGTTCGCGCCGGCGGACGGGATGACGACCGCGGCGGCCAGCAGCAGGACAAGACAGAGGCAGCGCAGGGAATGGGATGGCATACCTCTTCCTCGTGCGATGTCATGTATAAGGATTGCCTTTTAATCCGCCGCCGATCCTTTTTTGCACATGGAGGCCGGACCTCTATGGTGCGTTTGTACATGGTGGAGTCGTTCTGATGGCGGAGACAATCACAGGTAAAACAGTCTGCGTGGTCGGGCTCGGCTACGTCGGCCTGCCGCTTGCCGAGGCGTTCGCGGCGCACATGCGGACCATCGGCTTCCGGCGCGACCAGGCGGCGGTCGACGCGCTGAACGGGACCCCGGGCAACCGGATCGAGGCGACGACCGACCCGGCGAGGATCCGGGAGGCCGACTTCGTGATCATCGCCGTCCCGACACCGGTGACGCGGTCCAAGGATCCCGACTTCGAGCCCGTCGTCTCGGCCTCCCGGACGGTCGGCGAGCACCTCAAGCCCGGCGCGATCGTCGTGCTCGAGTCCACCGTCTACCCCGGGGCCTCCGAGGAGTTCATGATCCCGGCCCTCGAAGCGGCCTCGGGCATGGTCTGCGGGAAGGACTTCTTCATCGGGTACTCACCCGAGCGGATCAACCCCGGCGACGACGCCCACGATCTGCCGCACATCTACAAGATCGTCGCCGGCCAGGACGAGGCCACCACGGACGCGCTCTGCGCCCTGTACGATCTCGTCACCAACGTCTACCGTGCCCCCGACATCCGGACGGCCGAGGCCGCGAAGGTGATCGAGAACGTCCAGCGCGACCTGAACATCGCCTTGATGAACGAGCTCGCCATGCTCTTCGCCCGGCTCGGCCTGGACACGAACGAGGTCCTGAAGGCCGCCGGCACGAAGTGGAACTTCCACGCGTACCGCCCCGGGCTCGTGGGCGGCCACTGCATCCCCGTCGACCCGTATTACCTCGTGCAGCGGGCCAAGCAGGTCCGGTACCACCCGCAGGTGATCCTCGCGGGGAGGGCGATCAACGACTCGATGCCGAAGTACGTGGCCGACATGGCCGTCAAGGGCCTGAACCGCGTGGGCAAGCCGATCAAGGGCGCGAACGTGCTGATCATGGGCCTGACCTATAAGGAGGACGTGGCCGACATCCGCGAGTCGCCCGTCGAGCAGATGGTCGAGGAGCTCAAGGAGTTCGAGACGAACGTCTACGGCTACGACCCCCTGCTGCCGGAGTCCGTGATCGAGCACTTCGGCGCCGTCCCGCTCCAGCAGCTGGACAGGCCCATGGACGCCGTGATCATCTCGGTCGCGCACCAGTCGTTCAGGGACATGACCGCCGCCGAGATCGGAAAACTCATGCCCGACCGGCCCGTCCTCGTCGACGTCCGCGGGATCGTCGACCCGGCAGAGGCCCGGAACGCCGGCATCGAGTACCGCCGGCTCTGATCTTTTTTCCGTCCGTGTAGGATCTCATAATTACTTGACACCCGATGAGACCGGGTGTATGCAGAAGTTAGCGGCCGATGACCCCGGGGAGATCGTCTCCTCCTACCATCGTGGCGAGGATGTCTCGTCCATCGCCGCACGACATGGCATCAGCCGCGAACGGGTCTATCAGATCCTTCGCTACACCCGGATCCACGGACGCCCGCCGGTCCTGCAGCGTCCCGGGCGGCGGCCACGGCCGCCGCCGTGGGACGCGATCTTCCTGGTCCTGGTCTATCGCCGGATCTTCCAGCTCGGACCCCGTGCCCTCTCCCGGCATATCGCCACCGAGACCGGTCGTGTGATCCCCCATACGANNATTACGGCGCAGAAACGACGACCGCCACGACCCAAATGGGTTCGCTTTGAGCGGACCCATGCCATGAGCCTGTGGCAGGGTGATTGGAAACAGGTGACCATCGACGGCCGGACGCAGTGGCTGATCGCGTTCCTCGACGATGCCTCCCGGTTCATCACGTGCTGGGGACTCTTCCCGTCGCCGACGACCGAGGCGACCATCATGGTCCTCGAGACCGGGTTCGCACGATACGGTGTCCCGACCGAGATCCTGACAGATCATGGCTCCCAGTTCGTCTCAAACCAGAAGACGACTACCCCGCATCATGCCTTCGGACGGTTCCTGGAACACTATGCCATTCGGCATATCGTCGCCAGACGGAACCATCCGCAGACGAATGGGAAGATCGAACGCTTTTTCAGGGAGATCGACCGGTTGATTGCTGCCGGCTTTACTATGGACGATGTCATCGACTGGCAGAATAGAATCAAACCTCATGCCAGTTTGGACTATAAGGTGCCCGAAACGGTCTTCGTTGAACGATTGCCTCCGGAACGGATCTTCGGGTACGCACAGGGGTGGTTGTGTGAGTGAAATGAATTCGAGACTCTACAGGCCTCGATGCATTACGGAAGATTTATGGTTAATTTCATAGACTACTCCACCACCTGCCCCGGCGATCGCAGGATCCCGGTTCGGAAGAGGGAGATGGAGAATGAAGGGACCAGAGAGAGGCATCCTCATCGTGATCGCGCTCGTCTGCGCGGCCGTATTCGTCATGCCCGCGAGCGCCGCCCAGCCCCTGCACCGGCTGACGTGCGGCGGGTGGGGCATCTCGGGCGATCCGACGTGGGAGACGGGCGCTATCGTCGGTGACACCGTGCACTTCACGTGTGCAGGGGTACAGAGGGCCGACGGCACGTGGACCGGAGAGGGAACGTTTCGAGGCAATCTCGACGGTGCGCCGATCACGGCGCATCTCGACGTCGAAAACGGAATGGTCTTCGGGACGTCCCCCTAGAGAGTGGCGGGCCTCTGGGGATACGCCCGGGTGACCTACATGGGCGGCACGTCGACCGAACCCTATTCCATGACATTCGCGCAGGACAGCTCGAGGAGGCCGAACGCCCTTGGTGGCGCCGTGATGAGCCTCGGAAGACCGGGCACCGATGAGTATCACTCGTGGTGGGTCGCTGAAGGCTACGGCGGATGCATCCGCGGCGGCGCGATCAGCATCGACTGAGTCCACTCTTTTTCCCCCGGTATAGTATTGGGAAAACCCTGGAACTCCCGCAACCGGACCCGTTCCTGCTCGTGGACCGTGCCGCCCCGAGCCGTCGCTCTCCCTCCTTCGCCTCACCGGCCACCCGTCCTCCCGCAGCATCTCCCGGAACACGCCTCGAGGATCCCCACGATATCGGCGAACCTCCACTCGCCCGCCGTACCCGGTCCGTGGTGGCGGGGTACATCGCCGGCCCCTCTCCGACCCTGCCGGCCCGGGCCCGTCCGGTTCGCCCTGCTGCTCACGGGCGCCTGCGGGCAGGCGCACGGCCGGCCCGGTTCGGCAGGAAGGGCCGTCGTCCCCGATCGAGAAAAAGGGGAGGGAGCGCCGATCCCTCCGGGCTCCCTCAGGCCTCGGGGACGGGGACCACGAGGAACGAGGCGAACCCGTCACCGATATTCCTCGTCACGTGCCCCCTGCCCGAGGTGTCCTCCAGCAGGACGAGGTC
>DAEF01000028.1 GCA_002495225.1 Methanoregulaceae archaeon UBA288
GTGGCTAGTTTGACACTATACCCATGAAGATCTACGTCCGAGAGCGAATCAAGATCGGGGAGGGCGTCCGCCAGCCCCGGTACATCATCCTCGCCGTCCAGGGCGGGGATATGAAGGTCTACGGGCACCACTTCCGCAAGACCGAACTCGAACAGATGGCGAAGGACACCGGCGCCGACCCGGTCTATCTCGAGCCCATGCCCGAGGAGGAGCGCGGATCGAGGAACCCGGAAGAGGCCGGGCACTAATCTTCTCTGCCGCCATCCTCGATCGGCCCGGCGATCGATGCGGAAGCGCGCGTCCTCATCCGGGCTTAGCGGAGCTCCGGCCTCGTCGTCCCGGGGTTCCGATACACCGCCCGCCTGAGGGGACGCACCGGCTCTTCGCCCGAGCTGGGGCGCTCCTCCTCGACCGGCAGCCTCATCGTCGGTCCCGTGCCAGCAGATCCTGAGATTTCGTGGCCGTATGACGATCACCGCCCCCTTTGCCGACCCCGACGCGCGGCCGGAGATCGTCCGCGAGGCGGCCGGCGCGGTCGGCAACTTCGGCACGGTCCTGCCCCTCCTCTTCGGCGTGGTCCTCGCAACCGGGATCGCGCCGGGCCCGGCCCTCCTCTTCTTCGGCCTCTGGTATATCGTCGCGGGCCTCGTCTACCGCCAGCCGATCCCGATCGAGCCGATGAAGACCGTCGCCGTGGTCGCGATCGCGGGCCAGGCGACCGCCGGGGAGGTGGTCGCGGGCGGGATCCTCCTCGGCGCGCTCTTCCTCGCCCTCGGCCTTTCCGGCTGGATCGACCCGATCGTGGCCCGCATCCCGGTCCCGGTCACGCGCGGGGTCCAGCTCGGCCTCGCCCTCCTCCTCGCCCGCTCGGCCGTGACGTACGGGCTCGCGGACCCGGTCCTCGCCGTCGCGGGCGTCGCGGTCGTCGGCGCGTTCGCGCTGGTCCGGCGCCGGTGGGCGGTCCCGGATTTCTCGGCCCTCCTCGTCCTCGCGCTCGGCCTCGCGCTCGTGGCCCTCGGCGGGGGAATGTCGGCGCCGGCCGTTCCCCTGCCATACCCTGTCCTGCCCGGGTTTGGGGACTGGCTCCCGGCCCTCGTCGTGCTCGTGCTCCCCCAGGCCGTGCTGACCCTCACGAACTCGATCGCGGCGACCGAGCTCCTGGCCCGCGACCTCCTCCCGCGGCCCCCGACGGCCGGCCTGCTCTCGAAGATGATCGGGGCCATGAACCTGGTCGCGGTCCCGCTCGGCGGGATCCCCATGTGCCACGGCGCGGGGGGACTCGCGGCCCAGTACCGGTTCGGCGGCCGCACGGGCTGGTCGAACGCGATCGCCGGGCTCGTGCTGGTCATGATCGCGGTCGCGGCCGGCACCCCGGCGGCGGTCGCGCTCTTTCCGACGGGCCTCCTCGCCGCCCTCCTCCTGGCCGTCGCCCTCGAGCTCGCCCGCGCGGGCCTCCGGACGGACGCCCCCGTCCCGACCCTGGTGGTGGCCCTGGTCTCGATCGTCACCTCCCTGACGATCGGGTTCGTCGTGGGCTGGGCCGTCCTCCTGGCCCTCGCCCGCATAAAGCCGAAGCAGCCCAGGTTTTCGGAACTTGTTTAATCTTTGAGGGGAGTACATCGTATTCGTGACGGTGCTCTCATGATCGATGATACAAACGCTGTCGTCCTCCGGCCGATCGGGTACATCCGGTCCCCGTTCGCCGACCCGGTCGGCATGCCGATCCAGCCCGCAGCCGCGCGAGGGGTGCGCGGCGCGGTCGAGCTGCTGCCCGAGTTCCGCGACGGTCTCGCCGACCTCGAGGGGTTCGACCGCGTGATCCTGCTCTACCACTTCCACCGGTCCGAGGGCTACGCCCTGCGGGTCGTGCCCTTCCTCGACGACTGCGAGCGCGGGGTCTTCGCGACCCGCGCCCCCCGGCGGCCGAACCCGATCGGCCTCTCCGTGGTCCGGCTCGTCGCGGTCGAGGGGTGCCGGCTCGTGGTCGAGGACGTCGACGTCCTGGACGGGACGCCCGTTCTCGACATCAAGCCCTATGTCCCCTCGTTCGACGCGTACCCGGACGAATGCGACGGGTGGTTGGGCAACCGTGTGGGCGATGTCCGGAGGGCCCGGGCGGACCGGCGGTTCGCCGGCCGCTCGGAGCGGTGATGGCGACCCATCTTTCGGGGGCCGGGCGCGGTCCGGACCCGTACGCCGATGCAATCGACTGGGGCGCGGTCTGGACAGCGCGGAAGATGCGGCATCTCGCGGTCCCGGGCTTCCGCGAGGGGCCGGGGTTCTTCCAGCAACCGGCGAACGTCGAGCGGTTCTTCTCGCGGCGGTCCGCCCCGAACCCCCGGTTCGAGCGGCAGCTCGCCCTGCTCCGGGCCCGGCCGGGCAACGCCGTCCTGGACATCGGCCCCGGCCCGGGAGACCTGGCGATCCCGCTCGCGGCCGCCGGCCGCCGCGTGGTCGCGGTCGAGCCGGCCGGGCCCATGCGCGAGCTCCTCGCCCGGAACGCGGCCGCCGCGGGGGTCGAGATAGAGGTGGTCCCGTCGGCCTGGGAGGATATCGGCCCCGCCGACCTCGGCGGCCCGTTCGATCTCGTGATCGCCTCGTACTCGCTCTCGATGGTCGACATCCGTGCGGCCCTCGAGAAGATGCATGCGGTCTGCTCGGGCGAGGTCCACCTCTGGTGGTTCCTGACCCCGCCGCCGTGGGGGCGAGTCCTCGAGGACCTCTGGCCCGCGGTTCACGGCGCGGCGTACCACCACGAGCCCATGGCCGGGTGCCTCTTCAACGTCCTCCTCCAGATGGGGCTGTACCCCGCCGTCGAGCCCGAATTCACGGGGGGCGTGCACCGGTACGGCACGCTCGACGAGGCCGTGGACGAGTTCGCCCACCGCGTGAACCGGCGGGACGGCACGTACGACGCGGTGATCCGGGAGGTGGTCCGGCGCCTTTTCCGGGAGGAGGGCGACGGGACCCGGGTCCTCGACTACCCGAGCTGGCAGGCCCACCTCTGGTGGAGCGCTCGCGACCAGGCCGTATCAGGGGGGTCTACCCTGTCTACTGAACGCCCCCCGATCGGGGGTGCGTGATGGGCACGCGCCGCGAGTTCGCCTGCCCGGCCTGCGGGTACTGGGCCGCGGTCTCGGGGGGAGACGACTGCGGCTTCTTCGTCGCGACCCGCACGGTGGTCTGCTCCCGCTGCAGGGAGGTCGTGGACGTGATCAGCTCGGAGACCCCCTGGGACCCGGGGAGCAGCGCGTCCTTCTGCTTCCTCCGCTGCCCCACCTGCGACGGCATGGTCCGCTCGTGGCGTGACCGGGCCTGCCCGCGCTGCGGGGGCCGGATGGAGCTGGATCCCGCCGGCATCGTGCTCCACTGGGACTGAGCCGAGGCGGCCCCTCGCCGGCCCGCACCCCGACGGAGTCGCTCCGCGCCGCTGCGCGGCTCACGGCTCGAGCATCTTCGCCGGCAGAACATGGACGACCCGCGGCCGAAAGGCGACGAAGGCCGTCATGTCCGTGTCGAACTCCCGCTCCGCCTCGAGCCGCGCGGTCATCCGGACCATGAGCGAGAATCCCCCGCAGTCGACCATCATGCCGACGTAGGGACCGTTCGACTCGATGCTCGTGATCGTGCCGGGGAAGACGTCCCGCGGATGGCCCGCTGGCTCCTCCCGCAGGAGGTCGATGTCCTCCCCCCGGATGAGAACGTCCACGTCGTCTGTCCCGTCGGTAACGACCCTCTTGGACAGGATCGTGTGCCCGTTCACCTCCACCTCGGTCAGGTCGTCGCCCCTCGACAGGATCCGTCCGCGGAGTATATTCTCGATCCCTACGAACGAGGCGATGGCCCGCGACCTCGGGGATTGGAAGACCTCTCTCGGCGGGCCGACCTGCGCGATCCGTCCCTCGATCATCACGGCGACCCTGTTCGAGAGGCGCTGCCCCTGGAGCAGGTCGTGGGTGTTCATCACGACCGTCATCCCGTGCTCCTGGTTCATGGCCCGGACAATCCGCTCGATCGTGGCCGTGGAGGTCGGGTCGAGGTTGGCTGTAGGCTCGTCCAGGAGGAGGACCTCCGGCTGGGTGATCAGGACGCGCGAGAGCGCCACCCGTTGCTGCTCACCCCCGGAAAGGTCGCGGGCCTGACTCGTGATGTACTGCGAGAGCCCGACGGCCTTCAGGGCGTCGCGCACCCGCCGCTCGGTCTCCCGGCGGTCCAGCCTACGGTACTGTAGCCCCAGGGCGACGTTCTGGTAGACGCTCGTGTTGAAGACGATCGGCTTCTGGAAGAGCATCCCCATCCGGCGCCGGAGCTTCAGGGAACGGCCCTCGTCCCGCGCGTTCTCACCCAGGACGGTGATATCGCCAGACGTCGGCGGCTCGATCAGGTCGAGGAGGCGCAGGAGCGTGCTCTTCCCGGACCCGCTGGGCCCGATGATCCCCAGGATCTCCCCCTCGCGTACGTCGAGGTCGATCCCCTCCAGCACCTGCAGATCGCCGTAAGCCTTTGAGACCCCCCGGGCCGTGATCAGGTTCGTCATCGCTGCTGCACCAGGTTCAGGGCGACGTTCACGAGCAATGCCACGCCGAGAAGAATGATCCCGAGCGCGATCGAGAGGGTGAAGTTCCCCATCGAGGTGTTGAGCGAGATCGCCGTCGTCAGCACGCGGGTGTACCCCCGGATGTTGCCGCCCACCAGCAGCACGGTCCCCACCTCCGCGATGGCCCGCCCGAACCCGATCAGGACGGCGGTGAAGATGGCAAACCGCACCTCCCGGAGAACGGTCCAGATCGACTGGAGCGTGCTGGCTCCCATGGAGATGATGGTATAGCGCATCTCCCGCTCGATATTGCTCATGGCCGCGACGGTGAGACCGGTGATCAGGGGGATGATCAGGAGTGTCTGGGCCACGATCATGCCCTGGGGCGTGAAGAGGAGCCCCAGGAAACCGAACGGGCCGTTCCGCGAGAGGAGGAGGAAGGCAACGAGCCCGACGATCACTGTCGGCATCGCATAGAGCGTCTGGAGGGTGTTGATCACACCTCGCTTGCCGCGGAAATCCTTGAAGTAGATGAGCGCCCCGAGCGGGAGGGCGATCAGGGAGGCGAAGAAGGTGGCGGTGAGGGAGACGGTGAGCGAACGGATCGTGATCTCCACCACGGTGGGATCGAGGGTGATGATCAGCCGGATGGCCTCGATGAACCCCTGGATGATCTCGTTATCCTCGATACCCGACTGCAGGAGCATTATCGCACCTCCCCTGTCACCATCCCGGCTCCACGATCCGGTCCCCTATCACTGCCTCCCTTCGTCTCTCCCTCCGATGGGCTCACGTGATCGGCACGGAGCAGGTGCAGTTGAACTGCGGGTCCGCGCACGCGGTTCCGTTAAGCGGAACGAAGAGCGGCTTTCCGTACTCGCTGACGCCGTAACTGCCGATGAACTCCTGGCCCTCGTCGGAGATAAGCCAGTTGATGAAGTCGTTGGCATCCTGGACCTTCGCTATCGGGCATTTTTCCGGATTCACCGCCATGGCGCTGTAGCGGTTGAGGAGTGCGGGTCCCTGTCCCACGAGAACCTCCAGCTGCAGGTTCGACTGGTACGAGAGGTAGGTGCCTTCGTCCGAGAGGGTGTACCCGCGACGCTCGCTGGTCTGCGTCAGTGTCTCGCCCATGCCCTGGCCGATCTCGATGTACCAGGGCTGGCCCTGGACCTGCTGCGAGTAATTGTACCCTGCCTCCTTCCAGAGCGTCCTCTCCGCGGAGTGGGTTCCCGAGTTGTCGCCGCGCGAGACGAAGCTCACGCCCGGCGTGTTGTTCGCACCGGCCTCGTAGATCGTCCTGAAGGCATCGACGGGGTCCATGTCCCTGATGCCCGCGGGATCGCTCTCCGGCCCGACGATGATGAAGTAGTTGTAGGCGAAACAGCGGGCGTTAATCCCGTACCCCTCGTTGATGAACGTCTGCTCCAGTGCGGGTGCGTGGACTAGTACCAGGTCGGCGTCGCAGCGGCGGGCGGTGTCGAGCGACTGCCCGGTCCCCTGGGCGAGGAACTGGAGGTCGACGTTGTTCGCCGGTTCATACACGCCCTCGATGGCCTCGAGCAGCCCGGTGGCGTCGAGGCTCGTGGTGGTCGCGATCCGTAGGATGTTTCCGCTTCCCGGGGTCCCCGTTGCCGCCAGGGTCGGCGTCGTCGCGTTGGGCTGGGGGGTTGTGGTGCAGCCCGCACTGAAGAGGAGCAGTGCTGTGATGAGGGCAACCCCCGCTGCCGTGATGAGTTCTCTCGAGACCATAACGGAGCAGGATGAGCGGATGATTCTATAAATTTCGGTGATTACTCAGTTACTGCCACCT
>DAEF01000226.1:0-2964 GCA_002495225.1 Methanoregulaceae archaeon UBA288
ACCAACTCCAAGATCATGACCTCCGTTGCCGAAGGCATCAAGCAGTATGCCTCCAACGCCTTTGTGATCGTTATCTCCAACCCGCTGGATGCCATGGTTACCCTCTGCCAGAAGATTACCGGTTTTCCTTACAATCGCGTAATCGGCCAGGCTGGTGTACTTGACTCCGCTCGTTTTGCCAGCTTTATAGCCTGGGAACTGGGTGTATCTGTTAAAGACGTTACTGCCATGACTCTTGGCGGCCACGGCGACGACATGGTGCCTCTGGTTCGTTATGCGAGCGTTAACGGTATTCCGGTAACTGAGCTGCTTGAGCAGAAATACGGTGCAGAAAAGGGTAAAGAAGTTATGGCCGCCATGGTTAAGCGTACCCGTGGTGCCGGCGGTGAAGTTGTCGCCCTGCTGAAGACCGGTTCAGCTTTTTACTCCCCGGCTTCTGCTGCCATATCAATGGCGGAGTCAATTCTCAAGGACCAGAAACGCGTTCTGCCGACCTGCTGCTTCCTGCAGGGTGAGTTCGGTGTCAACGGTTTCTACGTCGGTGTTCCGGCTGTTTTGGGAGAAAAAGGTGTGGAAAGTATCATTCAGTTCAAGTTGGATGCCGAAGAGCAGGCCATGATGGACAAATCTGTTGCCGCTGTTAAAGAACTTGTTGGCAGCATGAAATAGCATTTAATTCCAGGTTTCTGGATTTAGTGAAAGAAGGGTGGAGTTTTCGCCCTTCTTTTGCTTCTTTCTGGAACCTGAATTTACCACCTTTTAAAACGGAAAAGGAGTCTTTTCAGATGGAAAAAAAATTGCCAAGAATTGAGATAATCGAGAAGTATTGTAAAGGGTGTCGTATTTGCGTAGAATTTTGTCCTAAAGACGTGCTTGAGATGAAGGGTTTTTATGCCTCTGTGAAAAACATTGAAGCCTGTATCAGTTGTATGCAGTGCGAATTACGTTGTCCTGATTTCGCAATCAAAGTCATAACAGAATAAAATTTACAGGAGGAAACGAACAGTGTCCAAAAAAGTAGCGTTTATTCAGGGTAATGAAGGAGCTGCACACGGCGCATTATACGCTGGCTGCACCTTCTTCGCAGGCTACCCGATCACCCCCTCGACCGAGCTGGCGGAGCGGATGGCCGCACGCATGCCGAAGATGGACGGCGTCTTCGTCCAGATGGAGGACGAGATCGCCTCGATCGCGGCCGTGATCGGCGCCGCCTGGACCGGGAAGAAGGCCATGACCGCGACCTCGGGGCCGGGCTTCTCCCTGATGATGGAGAACCTGGGCTTCGCCGTGATGACCGAGACCCCGCTCTTGGTCGTGAACGTCCAGCGCGGCGGGCCGTCCACGGGCCAGCCGACGATGTCGGCCCAGGGCGACATGCTCCAGTGCCGGTACGGCTCGCACGGCGACATCGGGATCGTCGCGCTCGCGCCGAACTCGGTCCAGGAGATGTACGACCTGACCGTGAAGGCCTTCACCCTCTCCGAGCGGCTCCGCTGCCCGGCATTCCTGATGACCGACGAGCACGTCGCGCACATGCGCGAGCGGATCGACCTCCCCGACGCGGTCGAGGTCGTGGACCGGGCCGAGCTCGAGCCGGGTACGCCGCCGTTTGCGGCCGGCCCCGATCTTGTGCCGGGGTTCCCGACCTTCGGCAAGGGCCACCGGGTCCACGTCACGGGCCTGACGCACGACGAGCGGGGCTACCCGGTCGCGACCGACCCCGAGGTGCACGCGGCCCTGGTCGAGCGGCTCGTCCGAAAGGTCGAGGGCGCCCGCCGCGAGATCGCGGACTACGAGGTCGTGAACCCCGGCGCGGAGGTCGTCTTCGTCTGCTACGGCGCGCCGTCGCGGGCCGTCGCGCAGCTCGTGGCCGATAGGCCCGACGAGGGGATCGGCGTCCTCCGCCTCCGCCTGGTCTGGCCGTTCCCCGACCACGCGCTCGCCGAGTTTCCGGACGCGGCGGTCTTTATCGTGCCCGAGCAGAACCTCGGGCAGATCGCGAGCGAGGTCGAGCGGCACACGGACCGGCCCGTGGTCTCCGCGCCGAAGATCGGCGGGGAGCTCCACACGCCGGCCGAGCTCGCGCGCGTCCTCGAGGAGGTGCGGCGCCGATGACCTTCGAGGACTGGCTCCGCGCGGACCGCCTGCCCCACATCTGGTGCAGCGGCTGCTCGAACGGCACGATCCTGAACTGCACCATGGCGGCGGTCGACCAGATGGGCTGGAACTCCGACCGGACGGTCGTGGTCTCGGGGATCGGCTGCTCGTCCCGCGCCGCCGGGTACGTTGAGACCGACTCGCTCCACACCACGCACGGCCGGGCGCTCGCGTTCGCCACGGGCGTGAAGCTCGCGGAGCCGACGCTCAACGTCGTGGTCTTCACGGGTGACGGCGACCTCGCGGCGATCGGCGGCAACCACTTCATCCATGCCTGCCGCCGCAACANNCGGCGCGCTCTCGACCACGACCCCGTACGGCGCCGCCGAGCCCGCGTTCGACCTCGCGGCCCTCGCCGTGGCGGCCGGCGCGAACTACGTGGCCCGCTGGACCTCGTACCACGTCCGCGAGCTCGAGAAGGCCGTGAAGGCCGGGCTCGAGACGCCCGGGCTCTCGTTCATCGAGGTCCGGGCCGGCTGCCCCACCAACTACGGCCGGAAGAACCGGGTCCGCGAGCCGACCGACCAGCTCGATCAGTTCCGCACGAAGTCGATGCTGAAGGCGAAGTACGACCGGCTCGTCGCCGAGGGCAAGCCCGTGCCCGCCGACGCGATCGTGGTCGGCGAGTTCGCGCGCCGGTCGAACCCGATCACGGGGGTGGCGCCGTGAGGCGCGACATCCGGCTCTCGGGCTTCGGCGGCCAGGGGATCATGCTCGCGGCCGTGATCCTGGGGCGCGCGGCCGTCATGTACGACGGCAAGTTCGCGGTCCAGACCCAGGTCTACGGCCCCGAGGCCCGGGGCGGGG
>DAEF01000226.1:2986-3655 GCA_002495225.1 Methanoregulaceae archaeon UBA288
CAGGAGGGGTTCGAGAAGTACGGGGCCGAACCGCGGCCCGACGCGCTGATGCTGCTCGACAAGGGGCTCGTCCACTCGCGCCCCTCGTGCCCGTACCTCGAGGTCCAGGCCACGGACGACGCGCGGAGCGTGCTCAAGAAGGTGATCGTCGCGAACATCGTGATGCTCGGGGCGCTCGTCGCGGCCACGCAGGTCGTCTCGCGCGAGGCGATCGAGAAGGCCGTGCTCGACCAGGTGCCGAAGGGGACCGAGGACCTGAACCTCCGGGCGCTCCGGCAGGGGTACGCGCTCGGCGAGGAGGCAATCCATGAAGCTGCGTGAATACGAGGGAAAGCGGGTCTTCGCCGAGGCGGGGATCCCGGTGCCGCGGGGGAGACTGGTCCGGCAGGGCGACGAGCTCGGCGACCTTTCCGATCTCGGGGACGAGGTCGTGCTGAAGGCCCAGGTCGACGTCGGCGGCCGGGGCAAGGCCGGCGGGGTCGTGATCTGCCCGGCGGCCGAGGCGCCCGAGCGGGCGGAGGAGCTCTTCGCAAAGACGATCAAGGGCCTCCCCGTGACCGAGATCCTGGTCGAGGAGAAGCTCTCGATCGCCCACGAGTATTACTGCGCGGTCCTGGTCGACCGCTCGACGCGGCAGCCCGTGGTCCTCTTCACCGAGGCCGGCGGCGT
>DAEF01000182.1 GCA_002495225.1 Methanoregulaceae archaeon UBA288
CGCTCGCCCTGTTACCGCCGGCGGCCGTCGCGGGGATCGCGGTCGTCATGTTCCGGACGAGCGCCCTCTCGGCCCTGGCCCTGGCCTTCGACAACATCATCGGCGTGCTGATCGGCGGGTTTCTCGGCACCTTCTACTTCCGGCTCGGGCCCGCCGAATGGTGGCGGCGGGGGACTGCTCGAAAAGCCCTGCTCCGAACCTTCGGCGTCCTGCTGGCGCTGCTCACGCTCCTCTACGTGAGCCTGCTCTTCACGTCGTGAACCAGTTTGAAAATCCCTAAATAGCGACCCCCACCATAAGATGCCGATGCAACCTCGGACGCTGATACCGGTGCTCCTCCTCCTGGCCGCCTGCGGCGTGCCCCTCGCAAGCGCGTCCGGAACCGGAACGTTCACCCTCTCGGACGCGACAGCGCTCGTCGGGCAGAACGGCATGACGACCCTGACGCTCACCACCAGCTGGGAGCCGCCCGCGTCCGATATCTGGCTCAACGTCCGGTACGACCCGGCAATCATCCGCTACGAGGGCACCCGCTTCACGGCCCTGGGCACGGGTTCTGCAACCCGGACGCAGGCCGGTACGGTCCTGGTCCAGCTCGTCGATACGGCCGGCGTGTACCGGGGCGGCCCGCTCGCCACGATCACGTTCTCGGGCCTGGAGAACGGCACCTCGCCCCTCGAAGTCGAACTCCAGCACGTCCGGGCCTATCCGGACGGGCGGCCCGTCGAGATCACGGACTCGGCCACGACCGCGCCGGGTCAATTCACAGTCCTGGCCTCCCTTCCGGTGAACGGGACAGCCACCCCCACCGGGACACCGACTGCGACCGTGCCGCCGTCCCTCCCGACGCTCCCGCCGGCGACTGCAGGCACTCCATCGGTGCCGCCGACCACCGCCCTCTACGGCGATGACTACAGCGGCGCGGTCCCGCCGACGGCGACGGCAGTCCCCGTCGGGACGGGCCCCGCCTCCAACCGGACCATCGCCGAGATCGCGGCGGCGAACCCGGACTTCTCCTCCTTCGTGAACGCAACCCGAGCGGCCGGCCTGTTCGACGTGCTGAGCGGACCGGGGCCGCTGACGGTGTTCGTCCCGACGAACGCGGCGTTCGATCTGCTGCCGCCGGGGGCCCACGGGGCGCTGCTCGCGAACCGTACGGCGCTCGATCTCCTGCTCCGGCATCACCTCGCGCCGGGAACACGCACAGTCGCAGACGTGACGGCGCAGGCGTCCGTGCCGACCCTGCTCGGGGTCCCCCTCTCGGTCACGGTTCGGCCGGGGGGGGCCGTGGGGATCGACGGGGCGAACCTGACCCTGCTCGACATCCCGGCGGCGAACGGCATGATCCACATCGTCGACGGCGTACTCGTCCCGCCCGGCGTATCGCTCGCGCCGGCCGCCACGGCCCCGACGGCGACCACAGATGCCGTGCCGACCCTGCCCACGCGCGCCGGCGGAGCCGGTATAACGGTAGGGGGAGCGCTCGTCGTCGCGGCGCTCCTCGGGCTCCGGCGGGTGTGAGTCCTGGAACCCCCAGACCGCACGGAGCGCGGAGCCGCCGTCTCGCAGATGGCTGGTAACGCCGCGCTGGCTTACCGAACTGGCGGCTCCTGCGGCACCGGCCCGGCGAGCGGCCGGTACCAGACGTGCATGCTCTCCACGCCCCCGCAGATCCCGGTATTGTTGATGAGTGAGCCCCCGTACGCATAGCCGGCCCGGGCGAAGGTGATGTTCATCGGGAAGGAGGTGGCCCGGGCGATGGTGTAGGCGGTCTTCATGCCGGCCGATCGCATCGCCGTCTCCATGCACCCGAGCAGGTGCCCCGAGAAACCTCGTCCCCTGTACCCCGGGAGCGTCGCGAAATCGGTCATCTCGACATGCTCCTCTCCCGGATCCATCTCAGCCGAGGAGACTGCCGCGATCACGTCCCCGATCCTGACACAGAAATACCGCACTCCGTGCTCCATCGTCTCCCGGATGTACTCCTCGCGGTGAATGGGGAAGGGATACGTGGCGAAGACGTCCCGGAACAGGGCCGCGAGCGCAGGAGCATCCTCCGGAGAGGCAGGCGAGCAGATCGCGCCAGGGGGAAGCGGGGGGATGCATCCGTTCGCGGTTGCCGTCCGGGCCGCTGCGAGCACGTCGTCGAACAAACGGCTGTCCCGAGCTCGCGCCGGGTCCAGAAACATGGAGAGCAGATACCCGTCCTCCCACCCCCGGAAGAGCCCGGGGATCAACGCCTCTTCGACATACCCCCGGTCGAGGAAGGGATCCCGCGCGGACGCCGGCACTTTGGCGAATATCTTCGTATACTCCTTTCTCTGAGCAAGGTCGACCAGGTCGTCGAGGAGTTCCGGAAGATCGGCCGGAGCCAGTTTCATCACGTAGACGCGGTTGCTCGTTGGTCCGTGCTGAACGGTGCTGGCTCCGATGGTGGTGACGACGTCAGTCCTCATTCCGCCGTTCGAGACGTACCGTATTCTCCGGCACGAGCGCAATTGCCGGGTCCTCGTACGAGAGGAGGCGGGCGATCCCGACCGCCCGCGACTCGTCGGCACTGTCGAGCTTCAGGTTGCGCTGACACGTGGCGCACTGGCGATCGCACCAGATCGGCTCGTAGGAATCGGGCTCTTTGTACGAGCAGATCATCCCCTCGTAGTTCCGGAGCACCACCTTGTTCGTCCCCCACGAGATCTGGTAGTTGGGCATCAGCGGGATCTTCCCGCCGCCGCCGGGGGCGTCGATCACGTAGGTGGGAACCGCAAAGCCGCTGGTGTGCCCGATCAGGTTCTCGATGATCTCGATCCCCTTCGCGACAGGCGTCCGGAAATGGGTGAGCCCCTCCGAGAGGTCGCACTGGTAGAGATAATAGGGCCGAACCCGGTTCCGGACCAGCGCCTGGACCAGCGCCTTCATAATTCGCGGACAGTCGTTCACACCGGCCAACAGGACGGACTGGTTGCCGAGCGGGATCCCCGCGTCCGCCAGACGGCTCAGCGCCATCCGTGACGAGGTCGTGATCTCGACCGGGTGGTTGAAGTGTGTATTGACCCAGAGCGGGTGGTGCCGGGCGAGCATCTTCGCGAACTCCCCGGTCACCCGGTACGGGAGCACCACGGGCACCCGCGTGCCGATCCGGACCACCTCGACGTGCGGGATTGCGTCGAGCTCGGAGAGGATCCAGTCCAGGTACTCGTCGGGGAGCATGAACGGGTCTCCGCCGGAGAGGAGGACGTCCCGGATGTCGGGGTGTTCCCGGATATAGTCAAGGCCGGCGCTGATCTCGTCCCGGCTCGGTATGGAATCAACATCGCCGACGCGCCGCTTGCGGGTGCAGTGGCGGCAGTACATGGCGCAGACGTTGCTCACCAGGAAGAGCACCCGGTCGGGATACCGGTGGGTGATGCAGGGGGCGGGACTGTCGGTGTCCTCGGCCAGCGGATCCTCCATGTCGTGGGGGTCCATGACAAGCTCGGCCGGGTCCGGGAAACACTGTCGGAAGACGGGGCCCTCCGTGAGGTAGCTGGTGTCGACGAGGGAGAGATAGTAGGGAGTAATCCGGAGCGGGAACTTCCGGACTGTCTCCTCGAGCAGCGCCCGCTTCTCGGGCTCGAACTCGAGACCGAGCAGCCGCTCGAACGTGTCGATATCCGTTATCGCGTGTGCGATCTGCCATCGCCAGTCCTTCCACATCTCGATGGCAACATCCGCCTCGATCCGTCCGGCAATCGCTCTCTGCTTTGGGGAAAAAATGACCATGCCTGGTTCCTCGGCGATACTTCGCGCCAACACTATAAAAAATGCACGAAATGCCCAATACGTGGCGAAAATGGAAAAATAGACGTTTATAGCGGGATTCAAGCCAAGTCCGCCCCCCAACGAACACCCGGCTAACCAGGCCATCCGCCCGGTTTTCGGGGGCGGCCGGGCTGCACGGATGGTGCGATCTCGTCCCCCGGGGGAACCGCCGATCCGCCCCGCCCCTGTCCGGCTGCACACGTACGATCACGCCGATCCCGGACGCGAGTGAGCCGATGCCGCCACGTGAGGGATTTCCATGATCAGGCCTCGATACAGAACCCCTCCGTGGCTGCTTTTTTCCCTCAGACCTGTGCTGGAACCATCCGCTCTTGTGCATCTCCACCCCAGACTGCGACAGGCGCCTGACAGCCCGGAGACGTCGAATGGGGGAAGGGAGGCGGCCCGGTGAACCGTGCAATGTGCCGGTGGACCGGGCTGTGAGAGAGCAGTCCGTCCAGCAACGATTCTCAACGAGAGGTGCCGTTCGGCGAGATTCGCAGGACGACGGTGAACAGACGCCGTGCAGAGGCCGTCCGGCATGGTATCTCACGCCGATCGGCCAGCACGCCAGAGGCCGGGGGGGGCGTGCGATTTATCCGCCTCCGGCACAACTACTCTCAGACTATGGCGATGCATCCCACGGTTCCGGTCACTCCGACGAACGATCTCGCGGCCCTTCTCGAGGGCATGGCCTCGACCGGCTTCCAGGGGCGCAAGCTCGGCGAATCGGTCAGGGTCTGGCGCACGATGCTGAACGACCCCGACTGCACGATCCTGCTCGGGCTCTCGGGAGCGATGATCCCCGCCGGGATGCGCGAGGTGCTCAGCGCGCTCGTCCGGCACCATTACGTCGACGCGATCGTCTCCACCGGCGCGAACGTCTTCCACGACGCCTGCGAACACCTCGGGGTCTGCCACTACCAGGGTCACCACCATGTCGACGATGCCGACCTCTTCAGCCGCGGCATCGATCGCATCTACGACGTCTTCGCGTTCGAGGAGGAGTTCCGGACCACCGACCGGCAGATCGCCGCGTTTGCCGCCTCCATCGCCCCGTTCAGGGGTTCCTCCCGCGCCTTCCTCGAGGCCTTCGGACGGCACGTCATGGGCGCCGCTCCCGAGAACCGCTCGTTCCTCTCGACCTGCGTCGAGGAGGGCGTCCCCGTCTTCGTCCCCGCGCTGGCCGACTCGTCGATCGGGATAGGGCTCGTGATGGCCCGTCGGGAAGGTATCGCGGTCGACGTGGACCAGCTCGCCGACGCCGACGAGATCACCCGGATCGTCGAGGCATCGACAAAGACCGGCGTCGTGTACATCGGCGGCGGCGTGCCCAAGAACTTCA
>DAEF01000112.1 GCA_002495225.1 Methanoregulaceae archaeon UBA288
GGCCGAAGAGGAGGAAGAAGACTCCGCCGACGAGCAGGAGCACGACCTCGATGGAGAGGTCGACCTCCGCCCGCCTCTCCCCGTACCTCTGCAGTCCCTCCGGATTCCCGGGTTCCTGCCGCGCGTTCCCGTCGGTCATCGCACCGCCCGTGTCCTGCCATCGGCTGTATTATCGTCCATGGAAACTCTCATCCCCGGATTCTGGTCATCTCCGCGGTCAAAAGAACGTGCCCTTCGTCTCGAGCGCGACCCTGCGGTCGTGCGCCATCCGGAGCGCGAACGCCTCCACGTCCGGGTCTCCCTTGACGTATCCTCGCCAGATGCCCGTGTTCGGCTCCTCGGGCACGATGATGATCCCCCGGCGCTCCGCGACCCGGTCGAGCACGTACGACGCGGCCCTGTCAGCCGGATAGGCGTCGTCCGGCATCCGCAGTTCGCCGTGGGCCTTCCCGTCCATCGTCTTGTTGTAGATCGCCGAAGCGATGAAGGACGGGCAGACCACGGAGAAGGCGATCCCCTTCTCCGCGTACTCGTAGCGCAGGCATTCGGAGAAGCCGACGACACCGAACTTGGTGAGCGAGTAGAGCGATTGGAACGGCACGGGGACCAGGCCGGAGATCGACCCGGTGTTCACGACGTGGCCCGACCCCTGCCGGAGCATGATCGGCACGGCCGCGTGCGTGCCGTAGATCACGCTCCAGACGTTGGTGTCGATGATGTTCCTCCAGTCCTCCAGCGTGGCCGTCTCGTACTGCGTCGTCCCGCCGACGCCGGCGTTGTTGAAGAGCATGTCCAGCCGGCCTGCCTTCGCGGCCGTGCCCTCGATCGCGGCCTGCACCTGCTTCTGGTTCGTGACGTCCACGATGAGTGTCCGTACCCGGTCTCCGTGCGCGGAGAGCTGGCCGGCAGCCGTCGCGACCTTCGCCGGGTCGCGCCCTGCCATGTAGACGGTCGCACCCCTGTTCAGCAGCTCCTCGGAGAGCGCGTACCCGATGCCGGAGTTGGCGCCGGTGACGATGCAGATCTTGTCCTTGAAATACTCGTTTGTCATCAGATTCTCCTCTCTCGATTGTCGGGCTTCCTCGACCGTGCCGGACCCGACGTGATGCGGGTGCGGCCGAGCGGTGGTCCGGCCTACTCGAGAACCCGTGCCTGGCCTGATTTCAGGAAGGCGCTGCCCTTTGTCATCATGACCTGCGCCGTCCCGATGACGGGCAGGTCGGCCAGCGCGTTGATGATATGATGCTGCGTCGGGTTCTGCCACGGCTTCTGTCGGATCCATTCGACCGAGCCGCTCCCGATCCAGGCGTCGCGGACCTCCCCGCCCTGGGGAAACAGTACGGGATAACTCACCGCCGCTCCTGGACCTGCGACGTTGGGGAGATACCGCCAGCTGAGAACGTTGATCGCAACCGGCGACGTCCGCAGCGCGGCCAGCTGCTCCCCCTCGATGGGCCTCGCGCCGGACATCTCCATCCGGACGAAGGTGTTGCCGTCGTAGCTTGCGTTCGTGAAGTAGTCGGGGGCGTCCAGGTAGCCTGCGGCCCCCGAGTGGAGGTCCTGAATGTCGGCAAAGATCTTCGGCACGCCCGCATCGTCTCTCCCGGCAAGGATCGGAGTGGTCCTGTTCTCCCAGGTGACGAGGTTGAAGTTCCCCTCGAGCCGATCGCGCTTGCCTGTATAGCGGACCGGCACGTCGACCATCACGACGTTGTAGCGTCCTCCGGCCATCCAGTCGATCTCCCGCATCTGTACGAAGCCGATGACCACTTCAGGACGCAGGATCTCGAAGGCATCGGGCACGTACCTGGCGAGCCGGTCTTCCTCGGTGGTGCACGTAAACGACAGCCCGACCGTGTCCCGCATATGTACCGTTGTATCGGGAACGAAAGGGAGGTCACCGAATGTGGCCGGCATTCGATAGGTCTTCGTGTCATCGAACCTGAAACATGGACGTCTCCTCTGCATCAGGATGCTCAAGGAACGGTAAATACGTTGTTATTTGTTTTTCCCGGGGCCCGTTTCACGGCCTGGACGCGGACCGGCGCTCTCGGCCGGCCGGCATCAGAGGTACGTCCCCTTCGTCTCGAGCGCGACCCTGCGGTCGTGCGCCATCTGCAGGAGAACGGCGTCCACGCCCGGGCCCCCGACCACGTACCTCCTCCAGAGGTTAGTGTACGGCTGTTCAGGCACGACGACGATCCCTCTATGCCCTTCAACCCGGTCGAGACAGTAGGCGACCGCGGCATCGGCGGGGTACGCGTGGGCGGCCCCTCTGTGCCGTGGCCCTCGCGGTCGATCACCTTGCAGTAGATCGGGGTCGCGATGTCGCCGTGGCAGATCACGGCGAACGCGATCCCCTTCTCCGCGTGTTCGTGCCGCAGGCTCTCGGAGAGCCCGACGACCGCGTACTTCGTGGCGTTGTAGATGTCCTGCATCGGAAACGGGTCCAGGCCGGCTGCCGATGGCGTGTTCATGACGTGGCCCGATCCCTGTTGGAGCAGGATCGGCAGGGCGGAATGAACGCCGTAGATCACGCTCCAGAGGTTGGTCTCGATCATGGTCCGCCAGTCTTCAAGGGGGGCCGTCTCGAAGAGCCGGGGTC
This sequence comes from Methanoregulaceae archaeon UBA288, assembly GCA_002495225.1. Taxonomy (GTDB): domain Archaea; phylum Halobacteriota; class Methanomicrobia; order Methanomicrobiales; family Methanospirillaceae; genus UBA288. The sequence continues at coordinate 2,606 of DAEF01000112.1, forward strand.
TGAAGATCCCCGCGTTGTTGAAGAGCATGTAGAGCCGGCCGGCCCCCCGTTCCGCCTTGTCGATCGCCTTCTGTACCTGCGCCCGGTCCGTCACGTCCGCGACGAGGGTGCGCACGCGCTCTCCATGGGAGGCGAGCGTGCCGGCAGCCTCCTCCACCCTCGCGCGGTTGCGACCGAGCAGGTACACGGTCGCGCCCCGGTTCAGCAGTTCCTCGGACAGGGCGAACCCGATGCCGGAATTCGCGCCGGTGACGACGCAGGTCTTCTCTCTATATGGCGTGCAGAGTCGGTCATGCCAGTCCTCTCGACAGCGTTCCGGGTGCCGGATCCCTGTCGGCTGTGCAGGGACGACGCGCCCTCCCTCAAGAGTCGTGCGAAAGCATCTATCCTGCCTACGGCTGTCGACCTCAGGCTCGCGTCCTCGAACGGGGGGATCTCACCCGGACCCTGCCGGCGCGACGCGCTCTCCGGTTCGAAAAAGTACCCGCTCGTCACTCCCTGCTCCGCTGTCCGCACCGAAGATCCTCGCCGGTCCGGCGTCCCCGCCGACTGGTGCGGCAATGAACACGCCACCGACGGCGGGGCCGACCACGACCGGGTCCGGGGCGGACGGCGCCGTGGGTCAGTACCAATCATCTCTTCGTGAGCCCCTGGCGACGGTCTCGACGGTCCGGGGGGAGCCAGCAGGCGTGCTGGCGAACAGGACGACGCCTGCCCGACCCGTCGTATCGGACCGTGCCCTTCCGTGGCGGGAGGATCCCGGCAACCGCGAGGATCGCCACGCCCGCGGCGACGAAGACGGATCTCCGGGGTGTCCCTCGCGCTCCGCCGACGGCAGTCGTGCCGCTGATCCCACGGAATTCCTGTCCGGGCCGGGGGGGTCCTCCGTGAGATCTCAGTCGCCCGGGACCAGGATCCCGGGAGCTCAGGGCGTCGGACAGGCTCTCGGATTGCCGATCAGCACGCCGACCACGACCGGGCGCCCCGTGTCGCCGATCCGGAGGCTCGACTTGCGGACGAGGAAGCGCGCCCGGCCCACTCCCGCGACGGCGAGCGTCGTGCCGTAGACCCGCTCGCCGGGGTGCTCGAGCACCTCGGCATCGGTCGCGACGAAGGCTGCGCGGTCCTCCTCGGGGACCACCTCGTCCACGGTCGCGCCGACGACCTCTTCCCGTCTCCGCCCGGCCATCGCGGCGAAGGCGTCGTTGCACTCGACGAAGACGCCGGCGCCATCGAGCATGTAGAAAGGGTGAGGGAACGCGTCGAGGAAATGCTGCACGAAGACGGCCTGCCTCCGGAGCGCCATCTCGGCCCGCTTCGCCCCGGTGATCTCGGTCAGGACCAGGTAGCGCGTGATCTCGCCCTCGTGCTCGACCGCCGAGAGGCGCGCATAGAGGTAGCGCTCCGTCTCGTCACGCCGCACCCAGCACTGGAACTCCCGGGGGCGGAGCGGGTCGGCGATGTGCGCCGCGATCAGGGCAGTGGCCCGTTCCCGGTCCTCCTCCGCGATCAGCCGGGTCGGGTCGCCTTCTCCCAGGTCGTCCCCCAGGAACTCGGTCGCCCGGCTGTTCGCGAAGACGAGGGATTCGCCGCGGTAGATCAGGACCCCGTCCTGCACGTTCTCGGCGAGCCCGCGGAAGAGCGCCTCGGACGCGGCGAGCGCATCGGCAGCCCGGCGCTGCTCGGTCACGTCGGCGAGGACCAGGACGACCCCGCGCTCGCCCTGCTCGAAGACCATGGGGATCGCCCGGCACCAGTACCAGCGCTCGTACTCGCCCTCGAGGTGGATCTCGGTATGGGTCGCCTGGCCGGCTGCGGCCCGATCCAGGTCCCGGACCAGGTCGTGGACCAGGGGATCGGGGGCCGGCAGGTAGTCGAGCCGCTGCCCGATCACGCGCGCCCGCGGCAGCCCGAGGAGGGCGAGGGCGCCATCGTTCGCCTCGGTGACGCGCCGTTCCTCGTCGAGGACCAGGATCGGCTCGTCCGTGATCGAGAGCATGGACGCGACCGGCAGCCTTTTTGCCAGGGTGAAGACCTTTGCCATGCCGAACGTCCGCATCTCGACCTGTCCCGACGCCCGGAGGACGTCGAGATACCGACCTACCGAGTGCTTGTTCCGTCCGAGTGCCGCGGCGATCTCGGTCACGGACATGCCCTGCAGCTGGTCGCGAAGGATCTCCCTGATGCGCGCGAGCTCGGCATCGAGGCGGGTCATGAGTACCCATTGTCCCACTCACTACTTAATCGCTGATGTCGTGTGTGGCCAATGTCTGAGTCATCTATATGTTACACATAGACTAATCTATTAAATACCAAGACCTCATTCGAGTATAGGCATATCGTATCGGAGCCAGTTCTCATGCACACGAGTGGATCTCTCCGGGTGGCGATCAGGTGCGCGGTTGCCGCGCTTCTCATCGCTGCCGTCATCGCGTTTCCGGCTGCGGCCGGTGCGAAGTACACGTCGGGCGGCCCGGTCCTCTCGGCCTCGATCGCGGGGTCGAACGAGGTCCCTGCCGGCCAGACCGTCCCCCTGAACGTCGTCGTCCAGAACACGGGCCTGATCGACTCGAAGATGGTCGGCACGACCGTTGTCGAGCGGACGGATCTGCCGAACACGGCCAAGTCCCTGACCGTGGGCCTTGGCGGCGCGGGCGGCATCGCGGTCGAGTCCGACCCGCAGATGGTCGGCGACGTCCCCGGCGGCGCAGCCGCGAAGGCGACCTTCGTGGTCCGCATCCCGGCGGGCACGCCCGCGGGCACCTACACCCTGCCGCTGGCTGTCACCTACACCCACCTCGCCTCGGCCGAGCAGATCGGCGGCGACTCGATCAACTACCAGTACCGCGAGGTCCACACAACCATCCCCCTGGCACTGACCGTGAAGCCCGAGGCCGTGCTCGAGGTCGTGAACGTCACGACCGAGTCACTCAACGTCGGGACCGAGGGCTACCTGAACCTCACCGTCCGGAACGCCGGCACCGAGCCCGCGACCAACGCCATCGTCCGCGTCGCCCGGAACGGCCAGTCACCGATCACCCCGGTCGACAGTTCCGCGTACGTCGGCGCGTTCGCCCCGGGGCAGACCGTGCAGCTGCGCTACAAGGTCGCCGTCTCGAGCGAGGCCGCGGCTCAGTCCTATCCCATCGACATCATGGTCAGCTACGACGACGCCGACGGCATCAACCGCACGGGCCGGCCCGTGACCATCGGCGTCCCCGTCGGCGGCAAGATCGGCTTCGCCGTCGTCTCGGCCCCGGCATCGGTCGCGGCCGGCGAGAAGACCGTGCTCGAGGTCGTCTACCGGAACACCGGTGCCGCGCCCGTCGCGGCGGCCCAGGCCCGGCTCTCGGCCGTGGACCCGTTCACCTCCTCCGACGACACCGCCTACCTCGGCGACATGCAGCCCGGCGAGGAGAAGACCGCCCGCTTCGAGGTCTCGGTCGACGCTGGGGCGACGGAAAAGGAGTACGGCCTCGATTCCGAGGTCCGGTACCGCGACGCCCTCGACAACTCCCAGATCTCCGACACCATGAAGGTCCCCGTCACCGTCACCCGTGGAGGCAGCCTCCTCGGATCCCCGCTCGTGCTCGCGCTCCTCGCGGCGCTGTTGATCGGAGGCGGATATGTCTTGTATCGCCGCCGGAAGGGTACGGCCTAGACGGGTCGATCGGCCGGCCCCTCGCGGCCGGCCCCCCGTTCTCTTTCAGGAGGTCTCATGAGATCCCCATTCACGCTGCTTGCCGGGCTGATCAACGGGTACCCGAAGGTCGTGGCCGGACTCCTCCTGGTCGTGCTCGTCGCGTCGCTCTACGGGACGACCCTGATCTCGATGGAGACCGGGACGGACGGCTACCTGGACGCGTCCACCCCCTTCGGCCAGAGTTACAACACCTACACGACGACCTTCGGCTCCTCCGATGCCGTCATCCTTCTTGTCGAGTCGGACGACTCGACCGGCGTCGAGCAGCTCCAGTTCCTGGACTCGCTCGAGTCGGACCTGCGCCAGCAGCAGAACGTCGTTTCAGTATCCTCGATCGCCGACCTGGTCATGCAGGCGAACGGCGGGAGGGTCCCGACCTCCGCCGCGGAGGTGATCGCGATCAAGGCGCAGGTCCCCGCGAGCCTGCTCGACCGGTACGTCCCGTCCAACACCTTCACGTTGGTCCAGATTGCGCTCGACACGGGCCTCTCCAAAGACCAGAGCACCGCGGCGCTCAACAACGTCCAGTCGCTCGTCTCGAGCTCTGACGTGCCGCCCGGGACCACCGTCTCGGTGACGGGGAGCAGCGCGTTTGCCCAGCAGATGGGGACCGAGATGGGGATGTCGACGGGCACCCTGGTCGGGGTCGCGATGCTTCTCCTGGTAATCGTCGTGGGACTTCTCTTCGGGTACGTCAGCCACCGCTTCCTGCCCGTGCTGATGGTCGGCATGGGCCTGGTCATCACCTTCGGGGTCCTGGGGCTCGCGGGGGTCAAGATCACCATGGCCGCGATCGGGGCGTTCCCGATCCTGATCGGCCTCGGCGTCGACTACGCTATCCAGTTCCACGCCCGGCTCGAGGAGGAGGCACGGAAGGGCCTGCTCTCCGAGGCGATCCGGCACACGATGGAGAACACCGGCCCGGCCGTCTTCTGGGCGATGATCGCGACCACCATGGGCTTTGCGCCCCTCTTCATCTCGCCCATACCGATGATCGGGGGCTTTGCGCTCGTCTCGATCACCGGGATCGTGGCCTGCTACGCGGTCTCGCTCGTGGGGATCCCCCTCATCGCCCGGTTGACCGGGTACAGGCCGAAGGGCGTCCACACGGAGGTCAGCCAGGCGACCGGGCTCGACCGCCTTCTCGCCGCCCTCTCCGTGAGGATCGCGAAGAA
>DAEF01000165.1:0-2418 GCA_002495225.1 Methanoregulaceae archaeon UBA288
ACCGGCATGCACATGGTCACGACCACGGTCGGCGAGCCCATGAAGCCGGGCTTCGCGGGCCGCTCGCTCCCCGGCGTCGTCGCCGACGTGGTGAACGCGTCCGGCGAGTCCGTGCCGCCCGGCACAGCCGGCTTCCTCGCGATCCGGGAGCCGTGGCCCTCGATGATGCGTGAGGTGCTCAACAACGAGGAGCTGTACCGGAAGTACTGGTCGACCCTCGGCACCCTGTACAAGGCCGGCGACCTCGCGATCAAGGACGAGGACGGCTACATCATGGTGATCGGCCGGGCCGACGATCTGATCATCGTCTCGGGCCACAACATCGGGACGGCCGAGGTCGAGAGCGCCCTCGTCTCGCACCAGGCCGTGGCCGAAGCGGCCGTGATCGGCAAGCCCGACCCGATGAAGGGGAACACGATCAAGGCGTTCGTCACCCTCCGGGTCGGCCACGAGCCGAGCGAGCGGCTCAAGAACGAGCTCGTCTACCACGTCCGGATCACGCTCGGCCCGATCGCGATGCCGGCCGAGATCGAGTTCACGGACGCCCTGCCGAAGACGCGGTCCGGGAAGATCATGCGGCGGGTCCTGAAGGCCCGCGAGCTCGGGATGGACCCCGGCGACCTCTCGACCCTCGAGGAATAATCCCGGACCCAAATATATTTAACTTCTTTAAGTCATTTTATAAACTGACATGAAGCCGGAGGAGTCCCTGCGAATCGAGAACATCGTCGCCTCGGCAAAGGTGACGGACGCGCTCGATCTGCCGAGCATCGCCTCGCACATCGAGGGGGCCGAGTACGACAAGAAGCGCTTCCCGGGCGTCGTCATTCGTATGAAGGACCCGAAGATCGCGGCCCTGATCTTCAACTCGGGAAAGGTCGTGCTGACCGGCGCGAAGTCCATCGAGAGCCTTGATCGGGGCCTCGACATCCTCGGGGACCTGCTGCGGAACCTCGGCGTCGAGATCCCGAACGAGCTCACGTACAAGGTCCAGAATATCGTGACGTCGGCCGACCTCGGCTCGACGATCAACCTGAACAAGATCGCGGTCGGGTTCAACCTCGACAAGATCGAGTACGAACCCGAGCAGTTCCCCGGGCTCGTCTACCGCCTCGACGACCCGAAGGTGGTCCTGCTCCTCTTCGGCTCGGGCAAGCTGATCATCACGGGCGGCAAGTTCACGAGCGACGCGGAGCGGGCCGTGGTGCGGATCATCAGCGACCTGAAGAAGCTCGGCCTCCTCTAGCGGCCGTACGTGGCCTGCGCCTCGCCGAACTGGAGCACGTGACCGCGCATGGCTGCGGCCACCTCGGGGAGGCGCGACCCCGGCGCGATGTCGAGCGGTCCGTCCAGGGCGTAGACCTTGAAGTTGAACCGGTGCGTCTGGCCCTGCGGGGGGCACGGGCCGCCGTAGCCGATCCGCCCGAAGTCGTTCGTCCCCTGCCGGGCCTTTACCGGGAAGGTCGTCTCGGGTTCCTTCGGTATGTTCTCGGGAACTGTCGTGACCACCTCCATGTTCCAGCAGACCCAGTGCACGAAGGCACCCCTGGACGCGTCGGGGTCGTTCACGACGATCGCGATGGCGCGGACGTTGTCGTCGTACCCCCGTACCTCGATGGCGGGCGAGATGTCCGCGCCGTCGCAGGTGTAGTTCGGGGGAAAATGCGAGATCGGCAGCCTGACTGTCAGCGGGTTCATGACGATACCTCGCTCGAGGACTCGTTCCTGGAGCGGATAAAACTGTTGCTTCCTCTACCGCACGAGCGCGATGGTGCTCCCGAACTGGAGGATGTGGCCGCGCATGGCATCGTTCAGCTCCGCGCGCGTGAACCCGGGCGAGAGGGCGGGCACGTCGTCCAGGGCGTAGACCTTCACGGTCAGCTGGTGCGGCGGGTCGTCGGGACGAGGGCACGGGGGCTGCCACCCGCGCCGTCCGCCGTCGCCCGTGCCCGTGACCACGGGCACGGGCCCGTCGCCGCCGGGGGGGAGGCCGGGCGGGATCAGGGGAACAGGCGGGATGCCGGCCGCGAGCCAGAGCGCGAACGAGCAACCCGGCTCGAACGGGTCGATCACGACCACCGCGAGCGAGCGGACGCGGGGGTCGAGCGGGCCGAGGCGGATGCGGGGCGAGAGGCCCGCGCCGCGGCAGGTGTGCTGGTCTCCGAGCTCGGCTCCGTCGAGCCGGACGGCGAGGTCGTTCATGACAGATCCTCCGTCCCCCACGTTGCGCGTTCATGTACTTATACCCCGACCATCGCGCAGGGAGGCTTCCTGTGCGCGTGAACTTCAGGCGGGCCCGGGGGACCGCGAACACGGAGGCCGTCCTGGCCGCGGCCCTCGAGCGGGACGGGCGCTCTCTCCACGCCGCTACCGGGCCGGAGGACGACGTGACCTGCTACTCGCTGAACGTCGCGAACG
>DAEF01000165.1:2499-3044 GCA_002495225.1 Methanoregulaceae archaeon UBA288
CGTCCTCGACGCGATCGAGCGGGGCTCGACGGCCCCCGTCCCGGGAACGGCTACGGCCGCGGGCGGGCTCGTCCCGGTCGACCACGCCGTCCGGCTCGACGCCTACCCCCCCTTCTCACGCCGCAAGGGCTACCTCGAGTGCTCGCGGGGCTGCCCGCACGCCTGTGCGTACTGCCAGACCCCCCGCCTCTTTCCGGGCGGCATGCGGCACCGGTCCGTCGATGCCTGCGTCGAGGCCGCGCGGGCGCATTCGGACGTCCGGTTCGTGACCCCGAACGCCTTCGCCTACGGCTCGGACGGCCGGACGCCGCGCTTCGAGAAGGTCCGGCGCCTGCTCGCGTCCCTCGCGCGTGAGAACGCCCGGATCTGGTTCGGGACCTTTCCGAGCGAGGTCCGGCCCGAGTTCGTCACCGACGAGGGGCTCGAGCTCGTGCGGGAGTACTGCGCCAACACCCGCATCCACTTCGGGATGCAGTCGGGCAGCGACCGCGTACTCGCCGCGCTCGGGCGCGGCCACTCAGTCGCCGACGGCCTGGACGCGGTCG
>DAEF01000128.1 GCA_002495225.1 Methanoregulaceae archaeon UBA288
GGGGCTTCGAACCCGCCGACCGACCCGAACGGCGACGGGAAGGTCGAGGACGTGAACGGAAATGCGCGGCCGGACTTCGCGGACGTCGTGCTGTACTTCAACCAGATGACCTGGATCGCGGCGAACGAACCGGCTGCCGCGTTCGACTACAACGGCAACGGCCGCATCGACTTCGCCGATGTCGTCTGGCTCTTCAACCACCTCTGAGCGTCGACATGGAGTCCCTTTTTCTTTGCCGGCGCAGGGGGTGCCAGCCACGCGACGGGACGGAGGGTCGACCCGGGTCCGGTCGATCGGACCAGTCTCCGGTGCCGGCTGCCGTCGTTGTTCAAGCACCTCCGCCGGGTTGCCGCCCGTGAGGCGCCAGCTTCCGCGTTTGATCAGGGTGAGAGCCACCGCATGGTGAAGGCCATCAAGCCCTTTCAACTGGTCAGTTGTGATGGTTCGTTCGGTCATCGGTTCACGTTCCAGACAGGCTACCCGACCGCTCCGCGGCCGTGCCTCAATCTAGTGTGTCGTCATTTTCATACCATAAATCCTATCATGTCGTAAAAATGTAATTACGTATAATTGGAGCCTAAATTAAAAAATAAGACCAAATGTTGCATATTTTACCATTTGAATAGTACTTAGGTGAGTATCTGTGCATATTACCGCAGCAGAGGAACGCTTGTGCAGATTGGAAGCCCCAACAGGGTCAGGATGCACTTTGGGTGCATCTCCGGTTTCCATGTGCAACACGGACGGGCAAACCGGTCGTTATCAGAATCGTCTCGGTGATGCATATTCGACCCCCGCGCATCCAGGCAGCTCGGGGTCCCACCGTACGCCCGTCATCCGGGCAGGGTGCCGTATCGTTATGGCATGTATGGATGCATGCCGCCGCACCATCGAAAATGCCCCGGGTCCGCGACAGACGATCTCCGACACAAGGGCATCCCCGCGGACGGACTTGTGGCAGAAGTCCCGTTGCCGCGAAGGTTGGGCAGTCGATGGGGATAGGATCAACTCCTGGGAGGAGGATGCATGTCGCCGTGCGGCGTCACGCGGATCAGAACGTTCGAGCGCGCGGGCGACATCGGGCATGGTCCTGGAACCGAGCCCGTCAGGGCGCGCGGGCCGCCTGGGTGACGGTCATGCCGCACCGGGGGTCCTGAGCGCTCGACCGACGTCGTCATGCTCCGTCCAGACGGCGGGGAGGTTGACGGGCGGATCCGCCGCCGGCACTCCGCCTGCCGGAATGCCATCAGCTCCGGGTATCGGCCAGGTTCTTCACGGCCGCTTCCAGCGCTGTGCGATACTCGACCGTCTTCTCGATCTCCCGGCGCAGTTCCTCCAGGGTCGAGGCGACCTCCTCGGTCAGGGGGCTGCCGCACCGCCAGCAGAGGTCAGCAGTCGGGGGGTTCACCGACAGGCACCGCCGGCATTCTCGCGCATCCATGGCGGTCGATGTCGTCCGTACCCGCGGGCGGACCCCCGCGCTTGCCAGCATGGCGTCATCGATGTCGACGTCGGTCAGGTGACCGTACGTCCCCAGCATCTTCGAGGCGGGATTGCCCCACAGCACCTTCTTCACGACAGTTTCATGGATGCCATGGCGGATCATGTCCGTCGCACGGCCGTGGCGGAAGGCATGCAGGGTCAGCGGTTTCGCAATCCCTGCCTTCCTTGCCAGCTTGCGGAGCTGAACCGCGACCACATCGTAGTTCAGCGGCCGGTGCTGTCGCGTCAGGAACACGAGTGTTTCGTTCGTGATCTGGCAGGGATAGCAGTCTCGCCACTGCGCCAGATACGCGCTCGAGCCGATCAGGGGGACGTACCGGGCAAACTCCGTCTTCGCGTTGACGTTAACGGCGCAACCATACTCGTTGAACTTGACCTGGCCCCAGGTCAGGGTGCCGAGCTCCACGATCTGGAAGCCGCCGTCCCAGAGCATCCCGAAGAGGGCGCGGTCGCGCGGGCTCTCGCAGGCCCTGATGATGGCATCGACCTCTTCCGGCGTTGGGATCGTCTCGACGGTCCTCGTCATCCGGTCTTTTTGCGGCACCTTGATGGCGCGTACCTTCTTGGGCTCGATGCCCGAGTGGTCGTTCTCGATCATCCAGAGGTAGAACCGCTTCAGCAGTCCGACCATGTCGTGAATCGTGTTCCGTTTGTAAGGTTTGCCTGCCAGGGCTGCCTGATCGTCACCCTGCTCACGTATCCGCGCGGGCATCTCCCTGGCGAAGAGCCGCCTTCCGCCGGTCGCGGTCTTCAGCGTCCTGATACCCGTGTTGAGGTCGCTGACCGTGTTCGTGCGAAGCGGGCCGACGAACCGGCGCCAGGTGACCATGTGGTACGCGATCTTGTTCGCCCGGGCGACGCTGAGGTCGTTCTGGGCCGTGATCTCGTCGAGCCACTCGCGGAGCAGGCCGACGTCGTCCTCCGTGAGCGTACCGTCGGCCAGGTGGCGCGCGAACGAGTTCTCGACGTATTCGGGGCGCTGGTGGTGAAAAGTGCGGTCGTGCCGCGTGGGGGCTCTTGGCTTTTGTTGTGGCTGCACGCGCACTCTGGTGTCGGCCAAACATACATGTTTGACGGGTGGGAATCCGACCTCAGAAACGGATGCGGGGAAAGGGAATCGAACCCCTGAACTCCTGCGAGAAACGCTCTTGAGGCGTTCGCCGTTGGCCGCTTGGCTACCCCCGCGCAGATCAGCGTGGAGCCCGCTCCGTTAAATACCCGGCGATGGGGTCAGAGGAAGTCAGCGAGGCCGAGCTGCTCGATCTTCGACTGGCCGAACGTCGATTCGATCGCGAGGTCTAGCACCTCGATCCGCTGGCGCGCGTACCGGGAGACGCCGTAGTCGACGCACATCCGCCGCGACAGCTCGAGGTACTTCTTCACCGAGGACTCGTGCACGGTCTGGACGACGGCCTGTCCGCACCCGTTGCACTTCCCGCCGAGCGGCATGCGCCTGTACTTCGCAGCGCAGCGGGTGCACCTGAACTTTTGCTTGGAGAAGGCCGAGAGGTTGCCCATCAGGTCGGGGATGAAGTGTGTGTTCAGGACGCGCTCGGCCACGTCGTCGGCGTCCACCGCCCGGATCCGGATCGCGAGCGCGAGCTCGGCCTCGAGCTTCTCGGCCATTGACCCGAGCATCGTGTAGGTCGACTCGAGCGGCCCCTTCGAGATGTCCGAGGTGTCGTGCGTGAACCAAAAGCCCTCGACCTGCCCGGGAGTCCCGAGCCGCCGCTCGACCCGGTCGACGAGGTGGTCGAGCTCTTTCGGGTGGACGCAGTCGAGCGCCGCGAGATACAGTTCGAGCGGATAGGCCCTCCCGACATCGACGTTCAGGGCCTCTTTGTCGATCTCCTTCGGGTCGAGCCGCGTGGTCAGCACGAGCGGCGCGTCCATGGTCCCGCCCCGGGTCTCGGGGAGGAACCGGCGCGAGAAGTTCAGCAGGCCGTCGAGAAGCATCATCACACAGTCCTCGTCCCCGTCGCACTGGCCGGTGAAGATACCGTTCGCCAGGACAGAGTGGTCCTCGGCAACCGTCAGGCAGTAGACCCGGTCGTCGGGGCAGGGCACCTCGTCGATGCGGGTGACGCGGTCCGCGAGGACCATGGCCCCGACCGATGCCGGGAGTGGGTCCCCCACCCTGAGCTCGACGGCCCGGATCCGCCTCACCCGGTCTTCTTCGAGCACGAGCATCGCGTGGTCGGCCGTGACCGCGAGTTCCCGCCCCCGGGCCGTCTCGATCCGGAGGAGAGTCGGCGGGGCCCGGTGGACCGAGACGGCCGTAATCCGCCGCACCCGCGGGCGGCCCGTGGCATCGACGGCCTTCGTCGCGATCGGCCGGGCCGGGTCCGACCAGAAGGTGCCCGCATGATCGAGGTCCGCCCGCGAGAGGTCGAACTGTTCGAGCACGAGTTCGCGGATCGGCACCCGCCGCCATGAGGTTCGGTAGTCCCAGACCTCGATCTCGGTCTCGCCGTGAAAGCAGTTCCGGCGTTTCGCCGCGTGGAAGAACGGGTGCGCGTACCCGACGTTCGCCTTCGTGTACCCGACGAGCCGGCAGAGGACGCCGGCCGACGTATGCGGCGCGAGCCCGATCAGAAGCCGGCCGATGATGTCCGCCGGCGATGTGGCCCGGTAGTACGGCGGAAGGCCGTAGAGCCGTTCGAGCTCCTCGTCAACGAACCCGGCGACCTTGAGCAGCCACTCGCCGCACTTCTCCGAGACGAGGATGTCCTGCGGCTTCAACTCGATCACCTGGTCCCGCTCCTCGAGGGGACGGCCGTCGATGTCGGTCGGATAGCCGAGCTCGACGAGCCGCGCGGGCTCGACCCCGACCTCGAAGGGGCGGACGTGCGTGACCGGCAGGTCGATCATGTCGTAGCGAACGGTCCCGTCCTTGAAGACATAGAGCCCGGCCTTCGAGCGGAGAACGCCCTTCGCGAGGTCCTCCACGGCCCGTTCGCGCGAGATCATCCCCTTGACCCCCTTGACGAGCGCGACCTGCCCCGGCCGGAGGCCGCACCGCTCCAGGGCATCGGCAAACTCGTCCCTGACGTTGATCTGCACCTTCTGGGAGCAGACCGTGCCGGCCTCGCAGGCGGGGCAGTGCTCCGACTCGACGAGACGGTTGCAGCGCGGGCACCGGAAGACGGGGAGCGTGTGCGCGCCGCAGGTGCACCGGTTTCGGAACGTGACCGTCCCGCAGGACGGGCATCGCCGTTCGCCCACCTGGGCCGTGATAACGCCCCCGTCCATGTTCGGCCGGTCCGCGTGGTTCGACGCCCCCTGGAGAGAACGGCGTGCCCCGCCGGCCTCGCCGACCGGGAAGAGGGCGTGGGGCGGCGGCTTCATCTCCCGGGGCTTGGACTTGCCGGGCCGGCCCATTCGCCCGCCGATCCGGGTGCCGGCCTTCCCGCGCATGCGCATGCCCGAGAGGTGCCGGACGAGGTCGAGGGTGTTGTCGCGCGGCGCGTCGTCCCAGGCGGGCCGGCGACAAAGCCCGAGGTCGAGCCCGAGCCCCGCGAGCAGGACGAGGTGGCGGTCGACGATGATCTCGCCCTTCCGGACGCGGTGAGGAACGAGCGCCTCCTCCAGCCACCGCTTCGCTTCCGGCTCGCTCGGCATCCGGAGGGCGCCGTTCTCGATCCAGCCGCTTCGCTCAATGAAACCGGCCAGAGCGTCGATGGCGGCCGGCGGCAGGTCGTCGAAGAACGGCTGGAAGGCCGGGTGGAGGTACCCGCCGGAGAGCGCGTACCCGATCGCCTCGACCTCGTCCCGGGGCGGCGGGGCCTCGTGCTCGAGCCGCCACCACTCGTCGCAGTACGCCGCCGGGACGAGGACGTGGTTGTTCTCGAGGAACTCGCCGTACGAGACCAGGATCTCGCCCACGTCCAGGATCCGGTCGACCTCCGGGCTGACCCGCCGGGCCTCGTCGAGGTCGTCGACCCGGAGCACGTCCCCGTTTTTGAGCACGACGGTCGGTCCCTCGATGGTGTCCACGGGGACGATGCCGGCCGCTTTTCCTGGCCGCTCGACCTTCATCTGGGTCCCGACCGCGAGAAAGTCCCCGAGCAGGTGCATGGTCGCGGGGTTCAGCCCCGCCGCCGCGAAGCCGGTGTTCCGCGACCGGCCGTAGCGGAGGCGGAACCCGCCCGCCCGCATCGGGTGGGAGAAGACGGGCCGGCCCGCGATCAGGTCCCGGAGATACTTGTCCTTCGGCTTCACCCCGACATCGTCATCGTCGGACTTCACGGCCCCGCCGATCAATACATCGAGCCAGTCCCAGCCGGCCATTTTCATCTTCCGGACGTTCTTCTGGACCTTCGGCGCCTTCAGGGCAAGCCCCTCGGCGACGACGAGCGCCATGCCGCCCCGGACCGTGTTCGTCTCGACGCGCTCGAGGTTCCGGTACCCCGACACCTCGACCTGCTCCGTCGCCTCGCCGTCGATGCAGACCGGGCAATTCTGGATGATCATCCGGATCTCGCTCTCGCTCGGCAGGTACTGCAGGCTCATGATCGAGTTGTACTGCCGGAT
>DAEF01000225.1 GCA_002495225.1 Methanoregulaceae archaeon UBA288
ACTGTACAATCTTGCTCCCGGGAACACCGCCCATGTATTCACGCCTTGTATAGGCCTTCTTGGAAATGTTCCTGTACATTTTGCCGGGTTTTCTGACCATAACGTAAACTCCTCGTAAACTACCGTGCTCTATAAAATCGAGACGAACGGTATTAAACCTTGCTTCGCAGATTCCGTCCCTACTCGTTTATCAGGCCCAGGACGTGCCGCCGGATCGCGGCGCACCCTTCGCAGGTGCGGTCCCGCGGGCGGGGCTCGGTGACCTCGATAATCTCGCGGACACGGCCCGGACGGGGCGAGAGGACCATGATCCGGTCCGCGAGGAAGACGGCCTCGTCGACCGAGTGGGTGACGAAGAGCACGGTCTTCTTCGTCTTGGTCCAGATCTCGAGGAGCTCGAGCTGCATCGCGTTGCGCGTCTGGGCGTCGAGCGCCCCGAAGGGCTCGTCCATCAGCACCACGGCAGGGTTCGTCGCGAGCGCCCGGGCGACCGCAACACGCTGCCGCATCCCGCCCGAGAGCTCGTAGGGGAACGAGTTGGCGAAGCCTTCGAGGCCCACGAGATCGAGGTACTCCCCGGCCCGGGCCAGGCGCTCGGCCTTCTGGACGCCGGCCAGCTCGAGGCCGAACGCGATGTTGTCGATGACCCGCCGCCAGGGGTAGAGCGAGTAGTCCTGGAAGATCATGCCGAGGCGCGGTGTCGGGCCGTCGACTGGGACGCCGTCGACCCGCACCTCCCCCTCAGTCGGGCTCTCGAGCCCGGCGATGATCCGCAGCAGAGTTGTCTTCCCGCAGCCCGACGGGCCGAGGAGGCAGACGAACTCTCCCTCTGTAATGCTGAGCGAGACGTCGCGGAGCGCCTCCGTCCCCCCGCCCGCATCGCCGTTGAACCGCTTCGAGACGCGGTCGACCTCGAGCTTCATCGTTCGAGTTCCCTCCAGCGGAAATACCGAATCTCGACCTGCCGGAGCGCGAGGTCGATGCCGAGACCGATCAGACCGATGACGATCATTCCCGCGACGATCACCTGGACCTGGCTGAAGTTGTACGAGTAGAAGATGAGGTACCCGAGGCCCGAGTTGGTGCCCGGCATCATCTCGGCCGCGACCACGCACATCCAGGCGATCCCAAACCCGACCCGCATGCCGGTCCAGATCGTGGGCAGCGCGCCCGGGAGGATGACCCGGGTCAGGAGTTGCCGCTCGCTCGCGCCGAGGGTCATCGCGGCCTCGATCCAGGTCCTTTTCACCGAGCGGACGCCGTCGAGCGTGTTGAGCAGGACCGGAAAGAAGGCGCCGAGGGCGATGATGAAGACCATCGAGGTCAGGCCGATCCGGAACCAGGCGAGGGCGAGCGGCACCCAGGCGAGGGGCGGGACGGGGCGGAAGATCTGGACGATCGGGTCCACGAGCTCGTCCACGAGCGGCCACCGGCCCATCGCGATCCCGAGCGGGATCGCGAGCGCCGCGCCGACAGCAAATCCGATCAGGACTCGTGCGAGCGAGACGGCCGCGTTCTCGACGAGAGAGCCCGTGCCCAGGATAGAGGTGAGGGGAGACGCCAGCACGGCCACGACGGACTCGATGGTGGGCAGGATGAACGGGTTGTCGATCAGAACCGCTGCGACTTCCCAGGCAACGATAAAAAGGACGGGGAGGACTGCCCAGCGAAGGCTCCGGCCAATCCCGGGTTTGGGGTGTGTCTGGGCTGTCTCCGGCATTCTCCTTCCTTATCTCTCCGTGATCGTGAAGCCCGCGTCCTTGAGGGCGAAGCGGAGCATCACGTCCTGGATCGAGCCCTTCTGCGGGGCCGCGATCGTCAGGGGCTTACCCTGGGCCGAGCGAGTCTTCGCCCACTCGGCAAAGGTGGCCCAGTCGTTTGCGGGCGATCCGGCGGTCACGACGAGGCCCGATCCCTCGTTATTGATGGGGTGAAGGACCTTAATAGGGGTTCCCCTGTCGATAGCCGCCATCGCGGGTGGCACCCCGGCGAAGGTCATCTGGACGTTGTTGGTCGCGGCCATCTGCATCAGTTCGGGGCCCGCGCTCGCGGCGATGAGCCGGACTTCTGCAACGGTCTGCCCGTTCACGACCAGGTCGCAGACGTCGGGCGCAGACTGGGACGGGTTTCGGGGCACGAGCGCAATCCCGTAGGTATCGCTCATGTACTGGAACTTCTTGATACCCACGGTGAGGGCTGCCGAGTGCATGTCGGCCTTGAGGTAGCCGAGCGTGATCGGGCGCGACAGCCTGGCGGGCGTGATGAACTGCTTCGACGCGACCTGCTGTGACGCGGCCTCGTACGGCCCGAAGTCGAAGACGATCGCGTCCATCTCGGCGCTGCTCGCGTTTGCGAGCTGGCCCGTGATGAGCCCGATATCCTTCTGAGCGGCCACGAACTCCTTGGTGTGCTCAACCCAGTCGGCGGTCGGGTCGTTCGTGTACCGGACGGTCGGGATGGCGTTCTCCATCACGTCGACGGAGGAGACGGAGACGCTCCCGTAGGTGAAGTTCGACCGGCCGACGAACCAGTCGGCGAGGATGTCGGCGGACTCCTCGGGGTGCTCGGCGATGTAGGTGCTGCCGAGCTGGGTGAAGGCCGATATCGCGTTCACGAAGTCGGGGTTCGAGGCCAGGAGGTCCTCGCGGGCCGATACCACGCAGCACGGGTGGTTCTCCCACATGCCCGCGGGCGGGAGGTCCTGCGACGGCTCGACGAGCTGGGCGATCTTCGACTCGGTCGCGATCGAGACGAAGGGCTGCCAGGCGATGTAGCCGTCGATCTGGTTCGTGGCGAGCAGGTTCGGCATGGGCCCGACGCCCTGGCTGTACAGGACGTTAACCGTGCCGTTCTGCGCGGTCTGGTTTCCGCCCGGGGTCGTGCACCCCGCGACGAGCAGGCCCGCGACGGCCGCGAGGGCCAGCACGAGCATCAACTTCCGTGATTCCATGCGCGATCGGTGAGCGCGACGGGGTAATAAACATTGGTCTTTACACGGGATTTTCTATACTTCGAGGTCATGATTGTCAGGGAAATTTCTCTCTCTGTACAGCATTACCGCTCCTTTCGTCCAGGAACGTCCGCCGGGCCGCGCCCCGGGATCGCCGACACCCTCATGACGCTGCGTGCCGATCTTGTAGGGAACGGCATGGTGCAGGATGTGGTGCGGGGCGGGCGCCTCGAAGGAGAGCGGACGAGTGACGTGGCGCAGCTGCTGTCGTCTGCCCGGGGAGACCCCTGGATCGGCGAGGCGGACCTGCTCGTGGACCTCGCGCACGTGCTGATGCTCGAACGGCAGGGAATCGTGGAGGCGGCGCACGCCCGGGCCCTCCTCGGCGGGCTCCTGGTCCTCCGTGACGGGGGGCTCCCCGGATCGGTCTACGACCCCGTGTACGAGGACGTCCACGCCGGGATCGAGGCCCACCTCACGGCCATGGTTGGCGAGGAGGCCGGCGGCCGGCTCCACGTCGGCCGCTCCCGGAACGACGAGGTGGCGACCTGCCTCCGCCTCCGCCTCCGCGACGAGCTGCTCGGGCTCGCCGGCGAGGTCTGCGTTCTTCGCCGCGTCCTGCTCAGGGCGGCGGCAGGGCACGTCGAGACGGTCATGCCCGGCTTCACGCACCTCCAGCCGGCCCAGCCGACGACGCTCGCCCACCACCTGCTCGCGTACGCGGCGGCCCTGGAGCGCGACACGGCCCGCCTCCTCGACTGCTACCGCCGGACGAACCGCTCGCCCCTCGGCTCGGCCGCGTTCGCCTCGACCGGGTACCCGGTCGACCGCGAGTGGACGGCGGAGCGGCTCGGCTTCGCGGGCGTCCTCGAGAACTCGATGGACGCGGTCTCGGGGAGGGACTTCGCGCTCGAGGCGCTCTCGGCCGCGGCCGTGCTGATGGCCGGGGCGAGCCGGCTCGCGGACGAGCTCGTGCTCTGGTCCTCGCCGCTCGTCGGGTTCGTGATCCTCGACGACGCGTACTGCTCGACCTCGTCGATCATGCCCCAGAAGAAGAATCCCGACACGATGGAGCTGGTCCGGGCCAAGGCCTCCACGGTCGCGGGCGCCCTGACCGCCGCTCTCGGCATGGTCAAGGGCCTGCCGCAGGCGTACAACCGCGACCTGCAGGAGCTCAGCCCGCAGCTCTGGCGCGGCGTCGAGGAGACGCGCCTCTCGGTCCGCGTGCTCGCGGGCGCGGTCGAGACGGCCCGGTTCCAAGCGGAGCGGATGGCCGCCGAGGCCGCGAGCGGGGGGTCGACTGCGACCGAGCTCGCGGACACCCTCGTCCGCGAGTTCGACCTGCCCTTCCGGACGGCGCACCACGTGGTCGCCCGGGCCGTCCGCGACGGCCGGCTCGACCTCGCCGGGATCGAGGAGGCGGCGGCAGCGACGGCGGGGCTCTCGCTCGCCGGGCGCGGCCTCGACCAGGCCCGGATCGACCGGGCCCTGGACCCGCTCGAGTCGGTCCGGGTACGCACGGTCCGGGGCGGCCCGGCCCCGGACGCGGTCCGGGTCCAGCTCGCGGCCGCCGCCTCGCGCCTCGCTCGCGACCGGGCCTTCGCCGAGAGGGAGCAGGTTCGGGTGGCGGCCGCGATCGACGGGCTCGTCGCCGCGGCCCGGGAGGCGGCCTCGTGACCGCCCTCCTCTCGGGCGACCGGGTCGCCTGCACGGTCGGGCCCACGAACCTGACCGGGACCTACATCACGGACCGCGACGGCATGCGTGTCGTCAAGCTCGATAGCGGGTACAACATCGGCGTCGACCCCGCACGCGTCACCTTCCTGGAGCGCATCCCCGCGGCCCCCTCCCCCGGGGTCGAGGCCGCGCAGGACCCGGACCTCCCCGAGCTCGCCATCGTCTCCACGGGCGGGACGATCGCGAGCCGGATCGACTACCGGACCGGGGCCGTGACGAGCCAGTTCACGGCCGCGGACATCCTCCGCGCCATCCCGGGCCTCGGCGAGATCGCCCGGTACCGGACGCAGGTGCTCGCGACCATCCTCTCGGAGAACATGACCCCGGCCCTCTGGCAGGAGCTCGCCCGCGCCGTCCACGGCGCGATCCGGGACGGCGCGGCAGGCGTGATCGTCACGCACGGCACGGACACCATGGCCCACTCGGCCGCGGCCCTCGCGTTCATGCTCTCGACACCGGTCCCGATCGTCCTGGTCGGCTCGCAGCGCTCGGCCGACCGCCCCTCCTCGGACAACGTGATGAACGGCGTCTGCGCGGCAACGGCCGCCGTCTCCGATCTCGGCGAGGTCGCGGTGGTGATGCACGAGGGGCCGTCGGACGACCGCTGCGCGATCCACCGCGCGACCCGCGTCCGCAAGCTCCACACCTCACGGCGGGACGCCTTCGCCTCGGTCGGCTCGCCCTCGCTCGGGACGGTCGCGTACCCCGACCGGACGGTCGAGCTCGCCCCCGGCGCGGTCCGCCGGGGGGCGCGCCCCCTCGCGCTCGACGACCGGCTCGAGCCCCGCTGCGGCCTGGTCCAGTTCTTCCCGGGCATGGAGCCGGCGCAGCTCGACACGTTCACGGGGTACGCCGGGCTCGTGGTGGCGGGCACCGGCCTCGGGCATGTCTCGACCCCGTGCATCGAAAGGCTCGGCGCACTGGTCAAGAACGGGACCACGGTCGTCATGACCTCGCAGTGCCTGTACGGCCGGGTCTGCGACCGGGTCTACGACACGGGCCGCGACCTGCTCGCCTGCGGCGTCATCGAGGGGGCGACCATGCTCCCCGAGGTCGCATTGGTGAAGCTGATGTGCGTGCTCGGCCGGACGCGGGACCCGGGCGAGGTCGCGCGACTGATGCAGGCGGACCTGGCCGGCGAGGTCCTCGGGAGGACACCGCATGGACTATGACGCGATAGGGCTCGTCTCGGGCCTGGAGATCCACCAGCAGCTCGACACGCGGACCAAGCTCTTCTGCGGCTGCCCAACCGTGGTCAGGCCCGTGGAGGAGCACAATGGCGAGTTCTGCCGGTACCTCCGCGCGACCGCGTCCGAGCTCGGCGAGATCGACCGGGCGGCCGAGGAGGAGATGAAGCAGGTCCGGCGGTTCCGGTACCTGGCCTACGACACGACCTGCCTCGTCGAGAACGACGACGAGCCCCCGTCGCCCCTGAACGAGGAGGCGCTCGAGGTCACGCTCGAGGTCGCGCGGACCTTCGGCATGACCCCGATCGAGCAGATCCACGTGATGCGCAAGCTCGTGATCGACGGCTCGAACACGAGCGGCTTTCAGCGGACCGCGCTCGTCGCTGTCGGCGGCGTCCTCCCGAACGGGGGCGTGGTCGAATCGATCTGCCTGGAGGAGGAGGCGGCCCAGCGGGTCGAGGAGAGCTGCTTCTCGCTCGACCGGCTCGGCATCCCGCTCGTCGAGATCACGACCTCGCCCTGCCTCCGCACCCCCGAGGAGGTCCAGGAGACGGCCGCGTACATCGGGATGGTGCTCCGGTCGACGGGGAAGGTCAAGCGCGGGATCGGGACGATCCGGCAGGACCTGAACGTCTCGATCCGGGACGGCGCCCGGGTGGAGATCAAGGGCGTCCAGGAGCTCGACCTGATCGCCGAGGTGGTCCGGCGCGAGGTCGCGCGACAGCAGGGGCTGCTCGCGATCCGGGGCGAGCTCCTGGCCCGTGGCGCCACGGTCGAGGACGGGGCCACCGACGTGACGGACCTCTTCAGGGGCACGAAGTCCTCGGTGCTGAAGAAGGCGCCGGTCGTGCTCGCCCTCCGTCTCCGCGGGTTCGCGGGGCTCGTCGGGCGCGAGCTCCAGCCGGGCCGAAGGCTCGGCTCCGAGCTCTCGGACTACGCGAAGAAGTGCGGGGTTGGCGGGATCTTCCACACGGACGAGCTGCCAGCCTATGGAGTGACCGCCGACGAGGTTGCACGGCTCCGGCACGAGCTCGGCGCGGCCGACGAGGACTGCGTCGTGCTCGTCGCGGCTCCGCGGCAGATAGCCGAGTGCGCGGTCCGGCAGGTGGTCCGGCGGGCCCGGCTCGCCTTCGAGGGCGTGCCCGAGGAGACACGGAAGATGCTCGAGGGCGGGTCGAGCGCGTACATGCGCCCGCTCCCGGGCGCGGCCCGCATGTACCCCGAGACCGATGTCCTCCCCGTGGCCATCACGCCCGAGCGCTGGTCGGCCGTCCGCGCGCCCGAGCTCCTGACCGAGCGGGAGAAGCGGTACGCGGCCGAGTACGATCTCTCCGCCTCGACGGCACACCAGCTCGCGTACTCCGAACGGCTCCCCCTCTTCGAGCAGGCAGTCGGCTGTGGCCTCCAGCCGGGCCTGGCCTCGCGGACGGTGCTCGCGACCCTCAAGGAGCTCTCCCGCGACGGTGTGGACATTGGCCTAATCACCGACGACCAGGTGATCGCGGTCCTCCGGGCCGTGGAGGCCGAGCGGGCCGCGAAGGAGGCCGTTCCCGACCTCCTCCGGGCCGTTGCAGACGGCGCCACCGTCGGCGAGGCCCTCGCGGCCTGCGCCCCGGCCGTCACCGGCGAGGACCTCGCGGCCATCGTCAAACGGATCGTGGCTGAGCGCGCCGACTTCGTGCGCGAGCGCGGGATGGGCGCGCTCGGCCCGCTCATGGGGGTCGTGATGGCCGAAGTCAGGGGATCGGCCGACGGCAAGAAGGTCGCCGGGCTCCTCAAGGACGCCATCGCCCGGGTGCTGGGATGACGGTATATTTATGCACCGCGCACCACAATAGATAAAGGAGTTCGATTCATGGGAAAGACAGGCACGACCCAGTGGGTCCAGATCAAGGGGGCCAAGGGCCAGCTGAGGCTCGTCCCGGCCAAGGAGGGCGAGCTCAAGAAGCCCGGCCCGAACCAGCGGTTCAAGTCGGCAGCGGTTATCCAGAAGCGGGCGAGCAGGGAAGGGCAGGACCCGAGGCGAGGCGGCCGTGGCGGCCGTGGTGGTCGCGGCGGCCGCGGCAGCAGAGGTGTGAGCGGTCCTACGGCAGATCCGCGGGTCCGCCGGGCAATCCGCCGCTCGAAGGCCTCGATGCTTGGAACCAAACAGAAATCAAGATAACCCTGCCCTCTCCTTTCAATACTTTTTATAACTGCGAGTGCCAGTATTGGTATGGATCTTAAAACCGCCATCAGGACGTACCAGTTTGCCGAGCGGGCAAAATCCGAGTTGATCATCGGGTCGCACCTGACGACAGCCCTGGTAGAGTTCCCGATCCAGGAGAAGCCTGGCGGAAAAAGGATGCTTCTGATGCTGCTTGAGGCTGTCCGCACAGAACTCGAGTTCGCGCAGCGGGACACCGGGCATAAGGAGTTTAAGAAGGCTATCGATCACCTCAACGAAGCGATCAGTCTGGTTGAGAGTATGGACCTGGGCGCCGCTGCGGAGCGGGTCGGCAGGGCGATCAGCGCCGCAACAACCGCGGCCCAGGAAGCATGGGACACGCTCAAAGGGCATGGCCTCCTCTGAGTTTCTCCGTTTTCTGAGGACGCGCTCTTCGGTGCGGGATTACTACGGGCAGCCGCTCGAGGCGGAGGATATCGACTACATCCTGGCCTGCGCAAGCACCGCGCCGAGCGCGGGCAACCGTGAGGCCTGGGACGTTGTCGTCGTCACAGACGACGATATAAGGCTGGAACTTTCATCGGCGGCCCTCAATCAGGTTCATGTCCGGGAGGCCCCCGCGGTGTTTGTGGTCTGCGCAAACTACGTCCGCTCGATCTCGCGCTACGGGGAGCGGGGTATCCTCTACGCCGTCCAGGACGCAACGATCGCCTGCACCTACATGATGCTTGCCGCCCACGCGCGGGGCCTTCATTCCTGCTGGACGGGGGCGTTTGAGGAGGAGAGTGTGCGCGAGATCCTCGATCTCCCGCAGCACATCCGTCCAATCGCCCTCCTCACCGTTGGAAAGGGGAGACCGCCGCTTGAACCGATGGAGCGGATGCCGGTAGAGGAGCATCTGCACCGCGAGACCTGGTAGATAAATACTGCATTTTGGGAGAGAGTATGCCTGATTATTTGGTTACGCTTGAATCTGCATGGATAATTAAGGATGTCAGGTCGATGGAGGATGCCGTGAGCATCGCGATCAGCGAGGCGGGGAAGCGGCTCAACCCCTCGGCCAAGTTCGTGGAGATCGAGGCCGGGGTGACCGAGTGCCCCTTCTGCGAGGGTGAGTTGAACACAGCGCTTGTGGTTGCCGGTACCGCGCTTGTCGGGCTTGTGCTGGATATGAAGGTCTTCCGTGCTGAGTCTGAAGAGCATGCGGCCAGGATAGCAAAATCGGTTGTCGGGAAGGCGCTCCACGATGTGCCGCTCCAGGTTGTGGAAGTGCAGGAGATATGATCGCCGTTGTCGGGCATACCGCAATCGATCACCTCTTCCGGGTGCCTAAACTCCCGGGGCGGCATAACTCAACCTACATAACCGAACACTCGGTCTACTTCGGCGGCGGGGCGGCAAACATAGCGGCAGGGATTGCGACGCTCGGGGAGCGGTGCCGGCTGGTCTCCCTCGTGGGTGACGACTTTCCGGGCAGCGATTACGACCTCTGGCTGCAGCGCCTCGGTGTCGAGCAGGATGTTGCCGTGGTGAAGGGCACCAGGACGGCGACCGCCTACGTCTTCACCGACGATGCCGGCGACCAGGAGACCTTCTTTGACTGGGGCGCGTCAGCCGCGTTCAGCGGCCTGGAGGCTCCCGCTCTCGATTTTGTCCACATGGCAACCGCTGACCCGGACTTTAACGTTCGGGTGGCGCAGAAGAGCAGGTTTGCCTCTTTCGACCCGGGGCAGGATCTACTCCGC
Source organism: Methanoregulaceae archaeon UBA288 (assembly GCA_002495225.1). Classification (GTDB taxonomy): domain Archaea; phylum Halobacteriota; class Methanomicrobia; order Methanomicrobiales; family Methanospirillaceae; genus UBA288. The sequence goes on from DAEF01000225.1 coordinate 9,787, forward strand.
TACACGCCGGAACAGCTTGGGATCATCCTTGCAGACATAGATATCCTCTTCTCGAACAACCACGAGATGGACCGGATGTGCGGTATGCTGGGGCTGGAACGCGAAGATCTTATTGCGTCTGTCCCGATGACGGTCATAACCCGTGGGGCTGAGGGAAGCATCCTCTGCATGGACGGCGAGGAGTATCACGTCCCGGCCGTCCGTGTGGAGGCTGTTGACCCGACCGGTGCCGGTGACGGTTACCGTGCAGGTTTCCTCACGGCGTTCAGGAGGGGCGGCGCCCCGCTCGAATGCTGCCGGGTGGGCGCGGTGGTTGCGTCCTTTGTCGTTGAGCGGCCGGGCACCCAGACAAACCTTCCGGACCGGGACCGGATGCTTGCACGCTACCGGAAGGTCTTTGGCGAACCGGGAGAGATTTTTGTCTGAGATATGGGGAACGCTCTGCAGATTGCCGAGACAAGGCTGTCTGCTTTTAACTCTGCTCCGGGAGCGGCACCCGGTGGTGCATCCTGATGGAGTCCAGCCAGTACGTGCGGTTTGAG
>DAEF01000022.1 GCA_002495225.1 Methanoregulaceae archaeon UBA288
GCCGAATACTCGCCCTCGTCGATCGTCGTGAACCGATCGGCCGTGGTGGGGTTCCTCGAGGAGAACGGGGTTGAGCTCTCCCGGCTCGAGGAGCGGCGGATCAAGAAGCGGGTTCCCCGGCACCGGAACGTGGCAGAAGAGGAGATCATCACCCGGGAGCACCTGCAGACCCTGCTCCCGCTCCTGTCGATCCGCGACCGGGCCTTGGTGCTCGTCATGCTCGCGACCGGCGGCCGGATCGGTGAGGTGCTCCTGTTGAGGATTCAGGACGTGGGCCTTGAAGGGGAGCCGGCCCGCGTGGTATTCCGGGCGACCACCACCAAGAACAAGGAGCGGCGGATCTCGTTCCTGACGGGGGAGGCGGTCGAGGCGGTAAAAGCGTGGCTGGCCGTCCGGGACGACTACCTGCAGACGGCAATCCGTAAAAATCTCGGGCTTGTGAAGCAGGGGCACTCGAAGCCCAAGTCATTGGATGACGACCGGCTTTTCCCGTTCTCCCGGGCATCGTTCGATCTCGGATGGAAGCGGGCCCTCGAGCGGGCCAACCTGTCCCGGGTTTGCGAGACGACCGGCCGGCGGACGATCCACCCGCACGGGCTGCGGAAGGCGTTCCGGTCGTGGTTCGGGGCGGCTGCCGGCCCCGACGCGGCAGAGGTGCTGATGGGGCACAGCGGCTACCTGGAGACGTACCGGAAGTACACGGAGGAGGAGCTGCGGCAGGCGTACGCGAAGCACTCCCGCGTGCTCTGCATCATTGACAGCAGCGGCGACCTCGCGCGACAGGTAGCCGAGCAGCAGGCGGAGGTGGACCGGCTGACGAGTCAGAACGCGACCCTGACAGAGCGGCTGACAAAACTGGAGACGGACATGCAGATCGCGCGGGAGGTGCGGGCATACCTGCAAGAGCGGGAGGCCGGTGCGGCGCACTAGGTCTCTCTCGAACGACTTTTCGCCGGCACCCTCTTGAGGCTCAGGAAGTAGATGGGCCTCTTCGGGCGCTCCGGCACTTCCTCCCCCCGTGCGGCGAGGTACTCCCGGTACTTCTCCTCCAGCCCTTCTTGGGCTATGAACCCTCTTTGCCTTGATGCTTCGAAGAAACACTCCACAAATTCCTTATGCAGCTCATCGAACACCTCCGGCAGTCGGTCGGGGGTTACATCGGAGCTCGGCCCGTCCCACAGGTAGTAATGGATTTCGTAATAGGTGCGCAGGTTCCTGCCGGGACCTGTTGGACGGGTCGGAGGCGCTTCTAACTTTTTTTCGAGGAGGTTCTTTTCTGCCATCTCACTGACGATATCATCGAAGACCTGTCCGATGTCCTTATCGGTCCTCAATTTTTCGTCCGGGTCCGCTTTGATCGCCTTGATAAAGTCTGGCAGGATCGCCTCTCGTTCAACGCGCGTGTAGCCTTTATGCGGGTCGAAATCCCGATGGATGTGATCGCCAAGAAGAAACCATACCAGCTTATGCCGCTTCTTCACTCTCGTGGTTTTCCCTTTCTCTAACGCCTCAAAATAGCCTCGAACCCGGTTTCTCGCTTCTATCGGCCACTCTTCGGGCATTTCAACCATAATTAACCTGTGTCTGATCTCATAATTAACCTATTTCCTCAATTATATTCATTCTAATCGTATAAGTTAGTTGCGATAATATTACATTGTGCTAGTCCTGCGAGGCTAGCAGGTGGTGACAACCACGGGACTGAACTACACAAACCGGAAAGGAGAGCAGTACGCCTACACGGGGATTTACCTGCTCTCTCGGGCGAAGCGTCAGGCCAAGGACCTGCGGCTGAACCTGTCCGCGATCTGCTCGGAGGCAGTCGTGGCAGCGGTCGAGGAGGCCGGCCGTGGCGGCGCGTGATCCGCCCATCCGCGTGACGAAGGGGGCCTTTCAGCTGCTCTCACGTGAGGAGCAGCGGGCCGTGGTGAAGCTGGTACGCGAAGGGCTCATGGTCCTGGTGGACCGGCGGCCGGGCTCTCCGGCATGATCTGCGCGTGGTGCGGCCGGCCCGTCCGCGATGAGGACACGGCCGACCCTGACGGCGACGGCGGCCCGACCTGCGGGCCGTGGTGCCGCCATGAACACCCGCACGGCGGGGGGTTACGCCGTGAAAGGAAAATATAAGGGCATTATGAGATACATCGGAGACAAATTAAAACCTTTCGAACTGTATCGGCCGGGAGAAGTTCAGACCCTGATCCGCACGCTCAGGGACACGAAGGCCCGCAGGGCGATCCAGTTCGGCCGGCAGATCCCCCTGCTCGAGGAGGGCGAAGAATGAGCGACGCGAAGCGGTACGCGGTGGTCGTGGCCGATCCGCCGTGGTCCTATCGCAACGTCCGCACCGGCGGTACCCATCGCTCCGGCGCGGCGCAGAAGTACCGGACCCTCTGCGCGGAAGTGATCGCAGCCCTGCCGGTCAAGGCGATCGCAGCTGACGACGCGATCTGCTTCTTGTGGGCGACGGTCCCGCTCTTGCCGGACGCGGTGCGCGTGCTCGAGGCGTGGGGGTTCGACTTCAAGACGGCGCTGCTCTGGCACAAGACGCCCGGTGCGCCCGGCATGGGCTTCTGGTTCCGGGGCGCGGCAGAGCTTGTCCTTGTAGGGACGCGGGGGCGGGTGCCGGCGCTTGGTTGCCAGCGGTCGAACGTGATCGAGGCCCCGCGAGGCCGACACTCTGCGAAACCGGCGGAGTTCTGGAAGCTGATCAATCTCGCCCTGGCCCCGCACGGGCTGAAGCCCCGGATCGAGCTCTTCTGCCGGGGGCACCCGCCGCCCGGGTGGGACGGGTGGGGTGACGAGGCGATCGGCGGCGTGGACCTCCCAGCACTCAAGGCGGTGCCGGCATGATCGAGGCGATCGCAGGCGTCCCGCCGGAGCGGCAGGCGGCGGTGCTCGAGACGGCCGATCTCCTGGCCGGGGCCCTCCTCCCGCCGGATGACGGCTGCGACCTCGACCGGCTGGTATCGGTCCCGGTGACGGCTCGAAGGCCGAAGAGTCTGGAATACTTCCGAACGCGCCCCGGGGCCGAATGGTCGGCGGGCGTGCTCCTCTTCAAAGAGAAGCGGGACGGCATGGGCGGCGACTACTACGCAGTAAACCGTGCCGTGGCCCACCACCTTGGCGGACAAGCCCGGCCGTTCGATCTCCGGCTCGCGGTGAACCGGGCGGGCGCGGTGCTCCTCGTCCCAATCCCTCGAGGCGACGGCACCCGGGACACCCTGCGCACCTCGCTCCTGATGGCGATGGCGGAGGCAGAGCGGCACTGGTGCCGGATCGCGTGGGACGGCGCAGCCGGAGGATGGAATCTCTTCCGGGCCGAAGGCGACCTTGGAGAGCCGACCTGGCCGGACACGGCGATCCCGACCATGGCGGCGGCCGTCGAGGCGGCGTTCTCCGGGCACATCATCGGAGACGAAGAGCACCCGGTGATCCGGCGGGCGCGGGGGCTGGAATGAGGGCCGAAGCTCTCCCTTTTCGGAGATCTGGACGGTTGACACGGAATACCGCCCGCCCCGGTTCCCGCTCGAGGGCGATCCCGTCCAGCCGATCTGCTGGTGCGGGCTCGAGCTCCGCAGCGGGCGCGAGGTGCGGTTATGGCTCGACNNCCCCGCCCCGCCGGCCCCGCCCCACTCAGACGAGGCGCTGATCGTGGCGTACGCGGCGGCAGCCGAGGCAGGCTGCTATGCGTCTCTCGGCTGGCCCCAGCCCCGGCACGTGCTCGACCTAATGCCGGAGGTGGGGCTGCGCGTGAACGGCCGGCAACGGCCCGTTATGGGCCTGCTGGAAGCCTTGAAGCGGCACGGGCTCGACGCGATGGCGACGGAGACCAAGCGCGAATGGCGCGATCGCATTCTGGACGGCGGGCCATTCGCGGCGGAGGACCGGGCGGGCATCCTTGACTACTGCGCGGAGGACGTGGCGGCGACGGCGCGGCTGCTCGAGGCCGTGCCGGTGGACCTCGCGCGGGCCCTCGTTCGGGGCCGGTACGCGTGGCTCTGCGGCTCGATCGCATCACGGGGTATCCCCGTGGACGCGGGAGCACTCGGGGCGATCCAGCGGCACTGGCCGACGATCCGGGCACGGCTGATCGAGGAGGCGAACCCACGCTACGGGTACCCTTACGATGAGGCCGGCCGCTTTCGCATGGCGCGGTTCGCGGCGTGGCTGGAGGAGCGGGGTATCCCGTGGCCTAGGCTCGAGTCCGGGGCCCTCGCCCTCGATCGTCAGACCTTCAAGGAGATGGCGCAGTGCCGACCGCACCTACAAGCCCTCGCGGACCTGCGCGGCGTGCTCGCCCAAGTCCGGGCGTTCTCCCTGCCGGTCGGTACGGACGGGCGGGCCCGGGCCGACCTCCTGCCGATGAGCACGCGATCGGGGCGCTGCGCTCCGAGGGCTGCAGCGTTCATTTTCGCTCAGGCTGCGTGGCTGCGGTCCCTCATAGCCCCGGCCCCGGGGTGGGCACTCGCATATGTCGATTACTCGTCAGAGGAGGTTTTGATCGCGGCCGTGCTCTCGGGAGACGCGGCCATGCTCGCGGCGTACGAGGGCGGCGATCCGTACGTTTGGTTCGGCCGGGCCGCCGGGCTGATCCCGCCGGACGGGACGAAGGCGACGCACCCTAAGGAGAGGGACGCCTGCAAGGCCCTGTTGCTCGGCACGAATTACGGCATGGGCTCGCGATCCCTCGCGGCCCGGATCGGCACGACGGAGGCGGCGGCGGCCGAACTCCTGCGGCACCACCGGCGGACATTCCCGCAGTACTGGGAATGGCGCAGCCGGGCGATCCGGCGGATGCAGACGGCCGGGCACCTGCGTACCGTGCTCGGCTGGACGCAGCACAACGCCCCCGGGCTAACCGACCGACAGGCGGCCAACTTTCTGGTGCAAGGCACGGGGGCCGACGTTCTGCGGGCGGCCGTGCTGCTGCTCGAGGCGGCCGGCGTCCGCGTGCTCTCGACGGTGCACGACGCGGTGCTGATCGAGGCGGCCGACGCCGAGATAGACGGGGCCGTGCGGCTGACGCAGGTAGTCATGGCCGACGCGTCCGCGATCGTGCTCGGCGGGCACCGGCTGCGGACGGACGCGACCGTGATCCAGGCGGGCGACCGATACCAGGACAAGCGCGGGGTCGAGACCTGGCACCGGGTGCAAGAGATCATCAGGGAGGCGGAGGCCGACGATGGCGCGACTGCTTGAGGGCGAGATGGTGCACCCCTGCATCACCAGATGGGGCGCGGCAGCATCAACGATGGGGCCGCCGTGCATCATCGGTGGGGCTGCGCTACTACACCCGTGCGATCTACTAAGAGATCTAATCAAAGATCTCCTCCCGATCTTTATTCTATTAGTGGGGAGGCTGCAGTGGGGCACGTAACAGGGTGCCTGCTGCCAGAGCCGGAGTTGCCGGTTCATGCTGACCCCACCCGGCGTAAAAATCGGTTTCTCAAGGGGCCCATTCCCTTGGAGTGGCTACAACGTGCCGGGGGTCTGCCGGGCGACACGCTCAAGGCAGGAGTGCTGGTCTGGCACGCGGCCGGGCTCGCGCGGTCCCAGGCGGGGCTGACGCTTCCGCCCCGGCTCTGGCAGGGCTGGTACCGGGACCGGAGCACCCTGTACCGGGCACTCGAGCGGCTGGAGGCGGCCGGGCTGGTGGTCGTGGACCGGCGGCGCGGCCGTTCCCCTACTGTCTGTATCGTGACTGAAACAGAGGATAATCATGGATGTTAACGACCAAAAGGGTCCGCAGAGGGACACTCAGGCGGCTTGTATCGATGGAAGAGGCGCGGATGTAGCCGAAATGGTTCAAAAAAATCTGGACCGTTCCGACCTGATCGCGATCTCGAGTGCGGCCATAGCGAAGGTGCACGGCCGCATTCAGGGCCAGCGGTTCCGGGCGAAGCAGGACGATCCGATCCTGCTCTCATTCGTCCGGGCGGAGGCTCAGATGCTGACGACTCACAACACCCTGATACGCGATGCAGAGATGGACGAGATCAAGCAGAGACTCGACGCCCTGGAGGCGAGAAAGGTATGAGCAAGGACAACGTAAAGGGCCGGCTTGGTCGGCTGGAGGCCGGCTTTGTTCGGCGGCGCAGTATTGATGACTACTCGGACGAGGAGCTGATCGAGATTGCGGGGCTCTCCGACGTATGGCCGACTCTAACGGAAGGCGAGCAGGACCGGTTACTGGAGTCATTGGCAGCGGACGGCTCGGCATGACGATCGAGTCACTGCGGCGTCGGCTCGATCAACTCGACAACTCTGGCGATAGGAAAATTTACCGGGTTGAGGCGGACGAACGCGATATGTACCGACTGCCGGAGGGGCCCGAGGTGCAGGCCGAGATAGCGGCGATTAGGGCCGCCGATCCTCGCGCCCATGTGATCCTGTCGGTAACGGTGGATGGCGAGATCTCTCACGAGGAGTCCGCCGAGCGCGTGGCGGCCCTGATGGCCGCGAGAATGGCCGAAGAGGTGCCATGATCCCCGACCCCCTTCGCCGCCGGCTTGATCGGCTCGAGGCCGGCACTCCCGACGAGGCCGGCCCGGCCGTCTACATCTACGATCCAGCGTGGTCGGAGGAGGAGCGGCGGGCGCGAGCCCCGCCAAGCGCGATCCTCTGGTTGCCGGACAACGGGCGGGATCAGTTAGAACCGGATTGAACAGGACTATTATGGGGTGCTACGGGTCGATTCAGCCCTTTTATCGCGCTCCAGATAGTAAAAAAAGTCAAACCGTAACGCCTATCGGGTGATCCCCCTATCCTTAGCCATGAGGTTTCTCTCTCTTATCGCTGTCCTCATGTTCCTGGCGTTCGTCAGCACCGGTACAACTTCAGCATCTGTAATTACAACTGAACCCGACAGTTCAGACGAAACAACCGCAATAGCGAACCAAGCGACAAGCCCGATCACCTTCAGCGGATCGAACGACCAAGCCACTCAGGCGTTCTATTGCGGTGTCGGCCGGCTTGATGTCAGCTGGACGGCCGGCGAAGGACATTTCTCGATCTGGCTTGTCGATGCGAGCGGTGAGGAGATCGACCTCCTCGCCAATCAGGTTAACCGTGGTGCTGGCTCGAGCGTCACCCACATTGCGAGCCCGGGCTATTACCTTCTGAAAATATCGGCGAGCTCGCCGTGGACGGTCACCCTGCCTACCACCCTGCAGACGACCACTGCGAACTCCTTCAGTGGATCGAACGATCAGACCACACCTGCGTTCTACTGTAATGTCGGTCGGCTCAATGTCGAATGGACAGCCGGCAAAGGACATTTCTCGATCTGGCTTGTCGATGCGAGCGGCGAGGAGATCGATCTCCTCGCCAATCAGGTTGACCGTGGTGCCGGCTCGAGCGTCGTCCACATTGCGAGCCCGGGCTATTACCTTCTGAAAATATCGGCGAGCTCGCCGTGGACGGTCACCCTGCCTACCACCCTGCAGACGACCACTGCGAACTCCTTCAGCGGGTCGAATGATCAGGTCACCCCGGCGTTGTCTCTCACCCCCGGTCGGCTTGATGTCAGCTGGACGGCCGGCGAAGGACATTTCTCGATCTGGCTTGTCGATGCGAGCGGTGAAGGGATCGATCTCATCGCCAATCAGGTTAACCGTGGTGCCGGCTCGAGCGTCACCCATATTCCGATCTCGGGGTACTACATGCTCATGGTGTCCGCAAGCTCGCCATGGACAGTCACCTTGCCGACTCTCCAGCCGGCACCGGTCGTGACGACCCCGCTGCCCGTCGTCAGTCCACCGACACAACCCCCCGTCGTGGTACCCCCCGTTGTGGTCCCTCCGGTTGTGGTGCCGACAACCACGACTATTCAGCCGGTCGTGACCACAACGCTGCAGCCCGTCTCGCAGCCCGTGGCGCAGCCGGTAGTGACCCTTAACCCTGCAAGCAGCTGGGGTAAGCGGTACGCGGTCGGCGACCCCGGGACGTATCTCGGCTCCCGTGCCGGCTCGAGCACTGCGCCGGCTGGGACAGGCAAGCGGCGGATCGAAGCCACAACCGGCACGGTCCTGAAGCCCGGCAGCAAATCGTACGGTATCACCCCGCCGGGTGCTGGCTCGTTCGTCCGTTGGTACCCCGCAGCGCGGTGGGCGGCTGGGATCAAATAACCATTTTCTAGAGTTCAAGGATCACGCGCTCCGGGGGGGGCTGGGGCGGTCCATCCGACGGGATGTTGAATCGAAGTCCAATCAGGGCACTGTAGACTACTTCTCAGCCCCTTTCTTTACGTCGCCCTGGTGTTCATCGGTATTAGCTGATCTCGGCCCCCTGCCGGCGCTATGCCAACCCTTTTTCTCCCCCGCGACTAACAGTAAGGTAAGCGCCCCGGTACCGCGCGGCTTTCCTTCTTCTGAGATACCGTAAATCTGCCATAATTAACGAATTAATCACAACCAGTTGACATGGATACCTACATCATCTCGTCGGCCCCATAGATCCCCCTGATGGACCTGCTGGACGAGGCAATTCGATCGAACGGGGCTGCGGCATACGTCGGGTACGCGTCCTCGGTCGACCCGGACATGCGCTACCTGACCCGGTTCCAGACCACGGACCCCGTCATTTACCTGAAACGGCCGGGTGAGCGAGGCCTCGTGGTCGTTTCGCAGATGGAGTACGCCCGCGCCGCGGCCGAGTCGACCTTCGCGCCGATCACGCGGGCCGAGGCCGGCCTCTTCACCCACTGGAAGGATCCGTCCGAGCGCTGGTCAGCGATGGCCGCCGCGATCGCGGGGCTCGCGCAGGGCGACGTGCTCGTGCCACCGTCGTTCCCGCTCGCGCTCGCCCGCGGGCTCGAGGCCCACTGCCGCGTTTTGATCGACGACGGCACGGTCCAGCGTCGGCGCGCGGTCAAGGTCCCGGCCGAGGTCCAGGAGATCCGGGCCGTCCAGGGCGCCAACGAGGCCGCGATGGCCGCGGCCGTCGCGATGATCCGGGCCGCGGAGGTGCGCGACGGCCTCCTCGTCCTCGGCGGCGAGGCGCTGACGGCCGAGCGCGTCCGGGCCGAGTGCCACCTGACCCTCCTGGCGCACGGATGCCGGGCCGCGGACACGATCGTCGCATCGGGCGAGCAGTCGGCCCAGCCGCACCAGCGCGGCACGGGCCCCCTCGAGGAGGGCCGGCCGATCGTGATCGACATCTTTCCACAGGACGAGCTCTCGGGCTACTTCGCGGACATGACCCGGACCGTCGTCAAGGGCGAGCCGGGGGACGAGGTCCTCGCGATGTTCGAGGCCGTCCGAGACGCGAAGGCGCTCGCGATCGGCCGGATCCGGGCCGGGGTGCCCGGGTCCGAGCTCCACCAGGCGGTGGTGGACCTCTTTGCCGAGCGCGGGTACCCGAGCGACGCCTCCGGGTTCACGCACAATCTGGGCCACGGGGTCGGGCTCGAGGTCCACGAGCTCCCCTCCCTCGGCCCGGGCGCGGGAGTGCTCGAGGCCGGGAACGTCGTCACGGTCGAGCCGGGCCTCTACCTCCCCGGCGTCGGCGGCGTCCGGCTCGAGGACCTCGGCCTTGTCACTGCCGACGGGTTCGAGAACTTCACCCGGTCCCCCGAGGAGCTGGTCCTGTGAATGACGAAATCTTCGAGGCCTACCGCGAGGCCGGTCGGATCGCGCACCGGGTCCTGGTGACGGGCGCCAGCATGGTCCGGCCAGGCGCCTCCCTCCTCGAGACGGTCGAGGCGCTCGAGGCGATGGTCCTCGAGGCCGGCGCCGGTCTCGCCTTCCCGCTCAACTGCTCGCTCAACGAGGCGGCTGCGCACGACACGGCCTCCGAGGGCGACGAGCGGATCTTCGCGGCCGGCGACCTGGTCAAGCTCGACCTCGGGGTCCACATGGACGGCTACGTCGCGGACACGGCCGTCACGATCGACCTCGGCGACCACGGGCCGCTCGTGGACGCGGCCCGGACCGCGCTCGACGCCGCCATTGCGCTCGTCCGGCCCGGGGTGACCGCGGGCGAACTCGGGGCCGCGATCCAGGCTGCGATCGAGGGCTACGGCTATCGCCCGGTCGCGAACCTGACCGGCCACGGGCTCGACCGGTACCTTCTCCACGGCCCGCCGTCGGTGCCGAACGTCGGCCATGCCGGCGGCGCCGTCCTCGCCGAGGGGCAGGTCGTCGCGATCGAGCCCTTCGCCTCGACCGGCTCCGGGCTCGTCAGCGAGGCGTCACGGGCCGAGATCTTCGGGCAGGTCGCCACGAGGCCGATCCGACTGCCGGCGGCCCGGAGGGCGTTCGAGCTCGTGCGCGAGCGGCAGGGGATGCCGTTCTCCCGCCGCTGGCTCGACCTGCCGAAACGGGAGATCGCGCTCGCCGGCCTCGTCCGGCAGGGAGTCCTCAGGACCTACCCCGTGCTCCACGACGTCCCCGGGTCGTTCGTCTCCCAGGCCGAGCACACGCTCGTGGTCGTCGAGGACGGCTGCGTGGTCACCACTGCATGACGGATACCCTTATTGATCCCCAAGTCCGATAGATCTGGTTACATAACCATGCCCGCCGACACAGCCAGTGCCGTCACCGCAACCGGGGGGGATGTGGAGGCAGCCGACGATACCGTGCTCCGCCTGGTCGAGGTGGTGCTGACCGCCGAGGTCTACAACCAGCACCCGAATCTCGACCTGAACGACCTGCCGCCCCGCTGCCGCGAGGTCTTCGGCGTGGCCGGCGCGACCGAGGCGAAAAGGCCGGTGGCGGTCTCGGAGGCGATGATCAAGAAGACGCTCGGCATCCCGGACGCGGCCGAGCGGCTCAAGAAGAACCCGTTCGTCACCTACGAGGAGTTCGGCCAGCGCCTCCGCGTGACTGCCCTCGCCGAGGCGGCCCACTGGTTCCTGCGGCGGGGCGGCACCCACCTGGTCCGCGAGAACCCGGCCCTTGCCTGGTACTACGAGCAGCACGAGGCCGTCGAGGGGATCAGCTACGCAGACGCCCGCATGCGCAACCCGAAGTACGAGGAGACGAAGGCCTACCTCGACCGGAGGGTCTCGGCCCTCCTCGCCGAGGACGAGCGCATGCGCTCGGCCCTCGAGCTCTGCATCGTCTCGGCCCCCGAGGAGATCCGGAAGCGGCTCGACGACCTCGTGCTGACCCCCGAGCAGGTCGAGCCGATCGAGAAGGTCAGGACCGCGCTCGCGAACCTTGCCTACCTGCGCGTCCACGACATCGCGGAGATCGGCAAGTTCCTCTTCGTCGGCCCGCCCGGCACAGGCAAGACCTCGCTCGCCCTCGCGATGTCGCACGTGCTCGGCATGCCGATCATCGAGGTCCGGCTCTCGATGATCACGAGCCAGTACCTGGGCGAGACGTCCAAGAACATCGACCGGGTCTTCGAGTTCGCCCACCGGCTCGCCCCGGCGATCCTCTTCGTCGACGAGTTCGACTTCGTCGCGAAGAGCCGGGTCTCGGACGACCACGGCGCCATGAAGCGGGCCGTGAACGCGCTCCTCAAGAACATCGACCAGGTCAGCCTGATCCGGTCGAGCGTGGTTCTGATCGGCGCGACCAACCACCCGCGCCTGCTCGACGAGGCGGCCTGGCGCCGCTTCGACGAGGTGGTCGAGTTCGCCCTGCCGGACCGGCCGATGCGGCTCGAGATCCTGCGCAAGGTGACGGCCGGGCTCGAGACCGAGGCCGACCTCGACCGGCTCGCGGACGAGACCGACGGGTTCTCGGGCGCCGACCTCCGCATGATCGTCAAGGAAGGAGTGCTCACGGCCCTCATGGAGAACCGGACCCTGGTCCGGCAGTCGGACATCGAAAAGGGCGTCAACATGGTGCTCAAGCGGAACGTGATCAAGGACCGGTCGTGGGTGTAGGATGGAGGTCCGGCTGCTCGGCACGGGCGACGCGATCGGGACCCCGAAGATCGGGTGCGCCTGCCCGCAGTGCCGGGAGGCCAGTGCGTCCGGCCGTGAGCGCCTGCGGACCTCGCTCCTGCTGACGATCGGCGGCAGGCGGCTCCTGGTCGACACGGGCCCCGACCTCCGGCGCCAGCTCCTGGACGCCTGCTCGCCTTTGATCGATGCGGTGGTCTGGACCCACGGCCAC
>DAEF01000071.1 GCA_002495225.1 Methanoregulaceae archaeon UBA288
GTCGGCGAAGTCGATCCGGCCGTTCGCGTTGAAGTCGAAGGCGCCCGTCGGCTCGTCGGCCGCGATCCACGCCATCTGGTTGAAGTAGAGAACGACGTCCGCGAAGTCCTTCCGCCCGTTGCCGTTGACGTCGTCGTAGAGGCCGTCCCCGTCCGTGTCCGTCGGGGGGCTGGCCTCGCCGGGCACGGGCGGGAGCGCGGGGCCCGGGGTGGAGATCCCGGTCGGCGCGGGCGTCGGTGCGAGTGAGGGTGTTTCCGCGGGCGTCGGCGCGGGGGTCTCCGTGAGCGTGGACGGGGGCGTCTCCACCGGCATCGGCGGTGCAGGGGTCCCTGTCACGGTCGGTTCGGGTGACACCGTCAGCGTGGGTACCGTCGTCCCGGTCGGTGTGGCTGTCTCAGCTGGCGTCGGTGCAGGCGTCTCCGTCACGGTGGGCCCGGGGGATCCCGTTACCGAAGGAGTGGGCGACTCCGTCGGTATCGGTGCGGGAGGCGCCGTCAGCGTCGCCGTGGGCACGGGGGCGGGGGCGGGCGCCGTCCATGCCGTGTGGTTGGCCCAGGTGAGGCTCGCCACGCCGGCCGCGTTCACGGTCCTGGTACCGATCGTGTACGGCGTGTTCGGGACGAGGCCTGTCGACGTGGACTGCTGCACCCCCCGCTCCACGGTCCCCGCGGGAACGCCGTCGAGGCAGACGGTCACGTTCGCGAAGCCCGGGTCCGCGGGATCGGTCCAGTTCCAGGTGATGGCCGCCGGCCCGTACGTCGTGTTCCGGAGGCCCGCGACATCCGGCGGCGGCAGCGGGGGCACGGTCACGATCGGCACCGGGGCGGCCGGCACGAACTCGAGCCAGTTCAGGTTCTGGCCGTCTCCGGAGAACCGGAGGACCATGCGCTGCGGCCCGGCCGGCAGCACGACCCCGACGGTCGCGGTCGCGTAGGCGTCGAACGAGCCCGTGTTCGGGACCGCGATCACGGCCCGGTCCGTCCCGTCGACCGCGAGGACGGCCGCGCGGCCGTCGTTGGGGCTCGCCACCCGTGCGTTCAGGTAGAACGACCCGCCCGTGCCGACGTTCACCGTGTACGCGAGCGATTCCCCGTCCCGGATCCAGCCGACCGCGTACGACCCCTCCGACGCTGCGTACTCGATGTCCACGTCGTCGCACCGGTACGCACCCCCCGCGTTCCCGGGAGTCGTGTCGACGTACCCGCCGGCGTCGTAGTCCTCCGCCTCGATCCGGCCGGGGACGGCGTGCGGCCCGTAGAGCGTGATCGGCGGTGCGACCCCGTCGAGGACCGGGCACAGCACCTCCTCCCACCGGGCGGTCATCTTCTTCTCGCCCGAGGCAAGCGGGTGGACCCCGCCATCCTGGTTGTCGGCGACCCCGTCGTACCCCGTGTACTGGTCGACGACGAACACCGGCGACTGCGCAGTCGAGAGCGACTGGAGCCCGGCGATCTCGCGGTTCAACGCCTCGATCCGCGTGTTGATCGACCCGACCGAGGTCGGGATGATCTGCGCCAGGAGGATCGTCATCGAGGGGTTGCGCGCACGGAGCACGCCCACGATCCCCCGGAGGTCCGCGATCGTCTGGTCGCGGGGAACCCCGTGGATCGCGTCGTTGGTCCCGAGGTGGACCAGCGCGATCGCGGGGGGCGGGTAGGACTGGAGCCAGCCCGGGAGCCCGGCGAGGACCTGCCCGGCCGTGTACCCCGAATGGCCCTCGTTGTCGGGGTCGAGGCCGGCCCGGAAGGACCGGCGTGTGCGAGGAGCCGACGAAGTCGACGTCGTGGCCCAGCGCCCCGAGGTCAGGGTAGAGCCAGGCCCGGTACGACGGGTAGGCGTCGCTGCCGTGCGTGATCGAGTCTCCGAGCGGGAGGATATGGACCGTGGCCGACGCGGCGCCCGCGCACGCGAGGCAGAGGAGCAGGACGAGCGGGAGGACGAGTGCTCGGCGGGGGCCCGTGGAGCGTGCCCGGGCAGGAAGCTCCGGTCCCGGCTTCTCCGCAGGCCCGGTCCGCCGCACGGCCCCCGCGGAGTCGCGGCCCATCTTCAGCCAGTGTCTCATGGTCTTGGTAACTATGTTCGTCTCCCACCGGATAATTTATAACTCCTGTTGTCGAGCATTCTCCGGCCGACAGGCCCCACCAGCAGGTGAATCGAGATGGATACGAAGAAGATGTACACCCTGCCGCCGCTGCCGTACGGCTACGGCGACCTCGCGCCCGCGATCTCGGAGGAGCAGCTCAGGCTCCACCACGACAAGCACCACAACGCCTACGTGGTCGGGGCGAACGGAGTCCTGGAGAAGCTCGACGCGGCCCGGAAGGGGGGAACCGAGATCGACATGAAGGCGACCCTGAAGGAGTTCTCGTTCCATATCGGGGGCCACACCCTTCACTCGATCTTCTGGGAGAACCTGGCCCCGGCGGGCCGGGGCGGGGGCGGCGCACCGTCGGGCGCCCTTGGCGGGGCGATCGACGCCGAGTTCGGGTCGTTCGACCGGTTCAAGAAGGAGTTCTCAACGGCCGCGTCGGGCGCCGAGGGGTCGGGATGGGCTGCCCTGTCGCTCTGCGGGATGACCGGGCGGCCGATCATCATGCAGATCGAGAAGCACAACGTCAACGTCTACCCGGCGTGCGCGGTCCTGATGGTCCTCGACGTCTGGGAGCACGCGTACTACCTGGACTACAAGAACGACCGCGCAAAGTTCGTCGAGAACTTCTGGCAGGTCGTGAACTGGGACGCCGTCGCGAAGCGGTTCGAGGCGGCACGGTCCCGCTGACACCCTTTTTCCTCCGGCCGCCTTTCGGGCACGGACGCGCCGGGATCTCCGGCCGTTCCGGGAAAGACGGCCTTAATGCACGCCTTTATCGTGCATCGCGCCCGATATAGTATGGTACAGCCATGACCCCAGAACACCGTTCCCGGAGCCCGCGGTGGGTCACGATCGGCCTCGCGACCCGGGAGTACGCGGCGCTCAGGCTCGAGATCATCACGGGGCCGGAGCGGGGCAGGTACCACGTCTCGGCCGAGGACGTCCCCGCCCTGCTCGACGGTGCGGACCCCGTGCCGCTCTACCGGCTCCGCACCCGCAAGGGCCGGGTGGTCCCGGTCGAGGCCGGGTTCTGCTACCACGCGGAGTCGGGCCGGATGGTGGTCTGCCGGTTCCCCAGCGGCTTTCGCGCGATGCTCCCGGTGGCCGCCGTGCGGGCCCACCACGCCGATCCCGGTGCCAACAGGCCGACGCGGATCGCGGCGCCGGCGGACCTGCTCGCGCCGGCCCCGGCAGACGCCGCGGCCTGACGACACCCCCGTTTTACCCCCGCTTCATCGCCCCGGCCCGCAGCTCCGGCGGCATCAGCTCGACGGCGTACCGCAGCGCCGTCCGCGGCATGACGTCGCGGCGGGCGAGCACGAACGCGTAGACCTCGTCGCGGTGGCGCCGGCTCGCCTCCTTGAGGAGCCAGCCGTAGCCCTTGCGGACCATGTCGTCACGGTCGAGGAGGAGGAGGTCGGCGATCGCGAGGGCGTCGTCGAGGAACGCCCCCCGCTTCGCGGGGACCACGAGCGAGACGGCCGCGGCCCGCCGCACCCACCGGTTCTCCGACGCGGCCCACCCCAACAGCGAGTCGACCGTCTCCGGGAACCGGGCCACGAGGTCGCCGACGGCGTGGTTGCAGAGGGTGTCGCAGGCGGCCCAGTTGTCGACGTACCGCTCGACCCAGGCGCCGAGGAGGTCGATGTCGCCCGGCTCGAAGGTTGGAGCGATCCACGCGGCCCAGTCGGCCGCGACGAAGCCGTCCTCGAGGTACCCGGTCCGGTAGAGCTCCTCGCAGAGCGCGAGGATCCGCGCCCGGCCGAGCGGCTCGACGTCCTTCCAGTGTTTCCGCGCGACCGCGTGGACGGCCGCCGTCTTCACGCCGCGGCAGCACACGGGCTCCCTGAAGAATCGCGCCGAGCCCGCCAGCGTCGCGGCGTCGCTCAGGCCGGCGAGCTCGCGCACGACGTCCCCGGGGATCGGCTCCATAGCCTTCGTTCGTCGCCGGGACACAAAAAGGCAGATCAGCCGCAGTTGCCGCAGCCCGTGCAGGCGTCGTGCAGCGTGCACGGGATGTCCGCTCTCTCGAGCGTGCCCGCGGCGTAGGCCCGGGCCGTCTCCTCGACGGACCCCTCGACCCCGCGGACGACCTCGATCCCGTTCTTCTCGAGGAGCGCGCAGAGGCCCGCGCCGGAGTTGCCCGCGATCACCGCGTCGATATCGTGCCGGAGGAAGAAGACCAGCATGAACCCGGGCGCGAGCAGCAGGTTCTCGATGTCGTCCAGGCGCACGGCCTTCCCGTTCTCGCTCTCGTAGACCGCGAAGGCGATGCTGCGGCCCAGGTGGTCCGCGACCGCCTCCCCGTCGAGCGCGATGGCGAACCGCCGCCGTCTGGCGCTGCCGTCTCTGGCCTGCTCCTGCTGATCCGGGCTCATCTCTCCTCCTGCCGCCCCGCCGGCGGCCCCTGATCGACGTTCGACCCCGGACCAGATAAGCCCGGAGGGTCCCGCGCCGGCCCCGTCGGCCGGAGCGACACCGGCAGCCTGCGGGGGCGAAGCCTCCGTGCAGGAGCCCGCGCTGAGGGGCAGGACCTGTCCCGGCGACAACGCCGGGGACAGTGACGCCGCCCCCACGGCTGTAGGATCTCATAATTACTTGACACCCGATGAGACCGGGTGTATGCAGAAGTTAGCGGCCGATGACCCCGGGGAGATCGTCTCCTCCTACCATCGTGGCGAGGATGTCTCGTC